>NZ_JBJHHG010000021.1:0-87715 GCF_045257065.1 Enterobacter sp. PP-008-ECC_S150
TGCCACGGGATATCAAACAACGTGAAAACAGCGTAAAAGTGGGTCGTTAGCTCAGTTGGTAGAGCAGTTGACTTTTAATCAATTGGTCGCAGGTTCGAATCCTGCACGACCCACCACTTAAAAGTGGTACCGAGTAAAAATCTTCGAAGTCAGCACCCGAATGGGTCGTTAGCTCAGTTGGTAGAGCAGTTGACTTTTAATCAATTGGTCGCAGGTTCGAATCCTGCACGACCCACCACTTCGAAGAAAAAATCCCGCAAGGGGTCGTTAGCTCAGTTGGTAGAGCAGTTGACTTTTAATCAATTGGTCGCAGGTTCGAATCCTGCACGACCCACCAGTGTAGAAAGGCGCCCTAAAGGCGCCTTTTTGCTATCTGCAGCTTTTGTAGGTCGGGTAAGGCGAAGCCGCCACCCGACAAATGCTATCCGCACCTGTTTCCAGTGACTTTTTCTCTCATATTCGCTATCTTGTTTAGTATACAAAACACAATTGCCATGCGTTTTGCTATGTCAGGCAAAAGAAAGGCAATATTGTTAAGCCCGTAAAACGAGAAGCCATAATGAGCGTGATGTTTGATCCTGAAGCCGCAGTCTATCCGTTTCCGCCAAAGCCTGCGCCGCTGAGCCTTGATGAAAAGCAATTCTACCGCGAGAAGATCAAACGTCTTCTCAAAGCGCGCGATGCGGTGTTGGTAGCCCATTATTACACCGACCCGGAAATCCAGCAGCTGGCGGAAGAGACCGGGGGCTGTATTTCTGACTCGCTGGAGATGGCGCGCTTCGGGGCAAGACATCCCGCTTCCACGCTGCTCGTCGCAGGCGTGCGTTTTATGGGCGAAACGGCAAAGATCCTCAGCCCTGAAAAAACCATTCTGATGCCCACGCTCAATGCGGAGTGTTCGCTGGATCTCGGCTGCCCGATTGACGAATTCACCGCCTTCTGCGACGCCCATCCTGACCGGACCGTGGTGGTTTACGCCAACACCTCGGCGGCGGTAAAAGCTCGGGCAGACTGGGTTGTCACCTCCAGCATCGCCGTTGAGCTGATTGAACATCTGGACAGCCTGGGTGAGAAAATTATCTGGGCGCCTGACCGTCATCTTGGCAATTACGTTCAGAAGCAGACGGGCGCTGACGTCCTCTGCTGGCAGGGGGCCTGCATTGTCCACGATGAATTCAAAACCCAGGCGCTGGCGCGCATGAAGGCGCTTTATCCTGATGCCGCCATTCTTGTTCACCCTGAATCACCGCAGTCGATTGTCGACATGGCGGATGCGGTAGGATCAACCAGCCAGCTTATCAACGCGGCCAGAACGCTGCCAAACAGACAGCTCATCGTGGCGACCGATCGCGGCATTTTCTACAAGATGCAGCAGGCCGTACCGGAGAAAGAGCTCCTTGAAGCGCCAACGGCGGGCGAGGGCGCGACGTGTCGCAGCTGCGCGCATTGCCCGTGGATGGCGATGAACGGCCTGAAGGCCATTGCCGAAGGGCTGGAGACCGGCGGCGCAGCGCATGAAATCCACGTGGATGCCGCTTTGCGTGAAGGCGCGTTAATTCCGCTTAACCGCATGCTGGATTTTGCAGCTACACTACGTACTTAATTCAAAACGTCCCGGGGAAAAGATGGATTTTTTTAGCACGCAGAACATTCTGGTACATATACCGATTGGTGCAGGTGGCTATGACCTGTCATGGATTGAGGCCGTCGGCACGCTGGCGGGATTACTCTGCATCTGGCTGGCAAGCCTGGAGAAGATTAGCAATTATGCATTCGGGCTGATTAACGTCACGCTGTTTGCGATTATCTTCTTTCAGATCCAGCTGTACGCCAGCCTGCTTTTGCAGCTGTTTTTCTTCGCCGCCAACATTTACGGCTGGTACGCGTGGTCGCGTCAGAACGGCCAGCAGGAGGCAGAGCTGCAGATCCGCTGGCTGCCGTTGCCTAAAGCCATCGCCTGGTTTGTCGCCTGCGTGGTCGCGATTGGCTTAATGACCGTCTACATCAACCCGGTGTTTGCGTTCCTGACCCGCGTTGCTGTGTCGGTTATGTCCGGTTTCGGCCTGAACGTGACGATGCCTGTGCTCCAGCCGGATGCCTTCCCGTTCTGGGATTCCTGCATGATGGTGCTGTCGATTGCGGCGATGATCCTGATGACCCGCAAGTACGTCGAAAACTGGCTGCTGTGGGTCATCATCAACGTGATCAGCGTGGTGATTTTTGCGCTGCAGGGCGTTTATGCCATGTCGCTGGAGTACCTGCTGCTGACCTTCATCGCGCTCAACGGTAGCCGGATGTGGATTAACAGCGCGCGCGAGCGAGGTTCCCACGCGCTTTCCAGCTAGTGGTGATGGTGATGTGAATGTCCGGACTGCGCCTCGTTAAGGTCGCAGTCCGGCCCGCTGCAGGGCTGATACTCCATCTGGACGGTGGCGTGGCTAATGTCGTAGTGGTGCTCCAGGAAGTGCTGGATGCGATCGAGCAGCGCATCGTGGTCGTGGGGCGGGATCACCTGGACATGCAGCGTCATCACCGGTTTTTCACCCACCAGCCAGACGTGCACATGATGAACATTGCGCACTTCCGGTACCGAACGGCGCAGGTTACGCTTCAGTTCGTCGATGTCCATGGAGGCTGGCGCCCCTTCCAGCAGTTCATTGACGCTCTCCTTCAGGAGCCGCCAGGCGCTCCGTAACACCAGACACGATACCAGCACGGACAGAATCGGGTCGACAGGCGTCCAGCCGGTGTAGAGGATCACCAGCGCTGCGACAATCGCCCCAACTGAACCGAGCAAATCACCCAGCACATGCAGGGCCGCCGCGCGCACGTTGAGGTTCTTTTCCCCGCTACCGCGATGCAAAATCCAGAACGCCAGAATATTGGCCAGCAGTCCCGCCACCGCAATGACCATCATTGTTGCCCCGGCGATCGGCTGCGGGTGCCTGAAGCGCTGCACGGCCTCCCAGACGATGAGGATCGTAATGACTACCAGCGCGATGGCGTTAACAAACGCGGCAAGGGTGGTCAGCCTCAGCCAGCCGAAGGTATGGCGCGCATTGGGTGGACGCCGCGCGAACTGTACGGCCAGCAGGGCGAAGAGCAGCGCGGCGGCATCGGTCAGCATATGCCCGGCATCGGCCAAAAGCGCCAGAGAGCCGGAAACCAGGCCGCCAATGACCTCGATAATCATAAACGTTGCCGTGACGCCAAAGGCCAGCATCAGTCGTTTCGCGTTGTCGTTGCCGGGAGCGTGTGAGTGGGAATGGGTGTGCGCCATGTCTGCTTTCCTGATTTATTATTGTTTTTAGTGTAGCGTTTTTAATGGGTTGCTCCAAAAAGAAAGGAGAGCCTGAGCTCTCCTTTTTCTTTCGGCCACAACGGATTACTGGGTGGTACCGTCGGTTTTGGTATTGGCGTCGCTACCCACCTTGTCGTTAGGGTTCGGGCATTTGCCGTCTTTGCACACAGAGTTCTTATGGACCTCATCTGAACTCATATTGTCATGGTTCATGGTGCCGGAACCGCTACTGTCTTGATGCAGCATGGTACCGCCGGTGTTGGTGTTGCCGGTATTGATCTGGCTGTTGTCGACATTATTTGGAGCAAGATTCTGTTTCGCATCAGGGGCGGGCTGGCCTGCTGCCGCTGCCGCATTCGCGTCACCGTTGCTGTCAGAGGTGCCCGTTTCTGCGGCCAGAACGCTGCCGCTCGCTAAAGTGAGGGTGGCGGTCAGGAAGAGGGTTGCCAGTTTTGTCATTTTCATCATGGTGCTCCTGTTCTTGTCGTTACGCTGGATAACATCTCCAACAGTGCATCTTTTCAAAGGCGAAAGATTCCGCCATACGGACTTACGTCAGTAGGGAATCGCGTTTAAGCATGTAAAAGTGGTTGTTACAGTTAAAAAGCTTAGGTTAGATCTCACTTTTCGCTATTTTGTGGCGATTTTTAAGTGAATTCCAGGAATTATCTGCGTGAAGTGTAAAACCGTGTTTACACTTCCATACCGACAAGATAGATTGAAAGGATTGCTTTCATTACTAAAGATATGGCAGAGCTGGAAAGAAGATGAATTATCAGAACGACGATTTACGCATTAAAGAGATCAATGAGTTATTACCTCCCGTAGCGCTCCTTGAGAAATTCCCCGCCACTGAACATGCCGCAAACACGGTTTCTCATGCTCGCAAAGCGATCCATAAGATCCTGAAAGGTAATGACGATCGTCTTCTGGTGGTGATTGGCCCGTGCTCCATCCACGATCCTGCTGCCGCGAAAGAGTACGCGGCCCGTCTGCTCACCCTGCGTGAAGAGCTGAAGGATGAGCTGGAAATCGTGATGCGCGTCTATTTTGAAAAACCGCGCACCACCGTGGGCTGGAAAGGGCTGATTAACGATCCGCACATGGATAACAGCTTTCAGATCAACGACGGTCTGCGCATTGCGCGCAAGCTGCTGCTGGAGATCAACGACAGCGGCCTGCCTGCGGCCGGTGAATTCCTGGACATGATTACGCCACAATACCTGGCGGACCTGATGAGCTGGGGGGCAATTGGTGCCCGCACAACGGAATCTCAGGTCCACCGCGAGCTGGCGTCCGGCCTCTCCTGTCCGGTCGGATTCAAGAACGGCACTGACGGCACCATTAAGGTGGCTATCGACGCCATTAACGCAGCGGGCGCGCCGCACTGCTTCCTGTCCGTGACCAAATGGGGCCATTCCGCCATCGTAAACACCAGCGGTAACGGTGACTGCCATATCATTCTGCGCGGCGGCAAAGAGCCAAACTACAGTGCGCAACATGTGGCAGAAGTCAAAGTCGGGCTGGAAAAAGCCGGGCTGCCGCCGCAGGTGATGATCGATTTCAGCCACGCCAACTCCAGCAAGCAGTTCAAAAAGCAGATGGAAGTGGGGGCAGACGTCTGCCAGCAGATTGCCGGCGGCGAGAAGGCGGTGATTGGGGTGATGATCGAAAGCCATCTGGTTGAAGGTAACCAGAGCCTGGAGGGCAGCGAGCCGCTGGTGTATGGCAAAAGCGTCACCGATGCCTGCATCGGCTGGGATGATACCGATACCCTCCTGCGTCAGCTGGCGAATGCGGTAAAAGCGCGTCGCGGCTGAATGTCCAGGCACAAATAAAAAAGCGCGGAAGACTCCGCGCTTTTTTTATGGCCAGCTAATTACTTCGCTTTACCCTGGTTCGCAACGGCCGCGGCTTTCGCTGCGATTTCGTCCGCGTTACCCAGGTAATAGTGTTTGATTGGCTTGAAGTTTTCGTCGAACTCATACACCAGCGGTACGCCAGTTGGGATGTTCAGTTCAAGAATTTCGTCTTCACCCATGTTGTCCAGGTATTTCACCAGCGCACGCAGGGAGTTACCGTGAGCGGCGATGATCACGCGCTCGCCGCTTTTCAGGCGTGGCAGAATGGTTTCGTTCCAGTAAGGCACAACGCGGTCGATGGTCAGCGCCAGGCTCTCGGTGGTTGGCAGCTCGGCGTCGGTCAGCTTCGCGTAACGCGGGTCGTGGCCCGGATAGCGTTCGTCATCTTTGGTCAGCTCTGGTGGGGTGACCGCGAAGCCGCGACGCCACTGTTTAACCTGCTCATCACCGTATTTCTCAGCGGTTTCCGCTTTGTTCAGGCCCTGCAGTGCACCGTAGTGACGCTCGTTCAGTTTCCAGGATTTCTCAACCGGCAGCCAGGCCTGATCCAGTTCGTCCAGCACGTTCCACAGGGTATGGATGGCACGTTTCAGCACAGAGGTGTAAGCAAAATCAAAGCTGAAGCCTTCTTCCTTCAGCAGTTTACCTGCTGCTTTTGCTTCGCTTACGCCTTTCTCGGACAGATCAACGTCGTACCAACCGGTAAAGCGGTTTTCGTTGTTCCACTGGCTTTCGCCGTGACGCACCAGGACCAGCTTAGTAATAGCCATCTCTTACTCCTCAAGCATTTTTAGAATGATAACAATTCTCATTATATTGCCGTGGCCGTGCCACCAGCAACGCTTAACCCTAACCATAGCGAAAATAGTCTCTGAGTGTAAGATGCTTGTGAATCCAGGGTTATGATTTTGTCTGCGATCGGCGCTATTTTCAGCAAGGCGCACATAAAAAAGCCCTCGTTGTGAGGGCTGGCGTTTTTTGCCGGATGGCGCTCCGCTTATCCGGCCTACCCGTAGGACCGTGCAAGCGGAACGCCGCCTGGCATTAAGCGCGCGGAGTGAAATGATACTCGGTAACGCTAACGTACTCTTCACCCGGGCGCAGCACGCAGTCCGGCTGTGGCCAGTCCGTGTTGTTCGGGCTGTCCGGCAGGAACTCGCTCTCCAGCGCCAGACCCTGCCAGTCGCTGTATTCATTATGTTCGCGCGCCGTCGTGCCGCCGAGGTAGTTGCCGGAGTAAAACTGCAGGGCAGGGGCGGTGGTATACACCGTCATCTGCAGCTTATCGTCCGCGGACCAGACCTGCGCGGCAGGCTGTTTCACATCGCCTTTGGCCTGCAGCAGGAAAGCGTGGTCGTAGCCTTTCACCTTACGCTGATCGTCATCGCTCAGGAAATCCTTGGCGATAGCTTTCGCGTTGCGGAAGTCGAAGCTGGTGCCGCTCACGTCTTTAAGGCCCTGATACGGAATACCCGTCTCGTCAACCGGCAGATACGCATCCGCCAGGATCTGCAGCGTGTGGTTGCGCACGTCGCACTGGTTACCGTCGAGGTTGAAATAGGCGTGGTTGGTCAGGTTGACCGGACACGGCCTGTCGACCGTCGCACGGTATTCAATGGCGATACGGTTATCCTCCGTCAGCGTAAAGCGTGCCGAGGCGGTAAGATTTCCCGGGAAACCCTGATCGCCATCAGGCGAATCCAGGGAGAACAGCACTTCCCCGTCGTTTTGACGAACAATTTTCCAGCGGCGTTTATCAAACCCTTCCGGTCCGCCGTGCAGCTGGTTCTCTCCCTGGCTTGGCAGCAGGCTGTACTGCACGCCGTCGAGTTCAAAACGGCTCTTTGCGATGCGGTTAGCATAGCGCCCAACGGACGCGCCCAGAAAGGCGGACTGAGTGACATACTGCTCGGGGGAGGCGCAGCCGAGCAGGGTCTCGCGCACGGTGCCGTCAGGCATCGGTACGCGGGCTGAAAGAAGGGTTGCACCCCAGTCCATGACCGTAACGACCATCCCCGCGCTGTTGCGCAGGGTTAACAGGCGATACGGCAGACCATCCGGTGCGAGGGTAGGCGTTTCGTTTAGCACTGTCCGGCTCCTTGTGAAGCTTTACACACGTAGAAGGTTTCTTTGATCCCTGTTTTTGCTTCGTACTGTTTCGCCACGGCGTCCTGTACGGCAGGGACCAGCTCTTCAGGCACCAGCGCAACGATGCAGCCGCCAAAACCGCCGCCCGTCATGCGCACGCCGCCTTTGTCGCCGATGGTCGCTTTTACGATGTCCACCAGGGTGTCGATCTGCGGAACGGTGATTTCAAAATCATCGCGCATGGAGGCGTGGGATTCCGCCATCAGCTCACCCATGCGCTTCAGGTCACCTTTCGCCAGCGCGGAGGCGGCTTCAACGGTACGGGCATTTTCCGTCAGCACGTGGCGAACGCGTCTGGCGACGACCGGATCCAGCTCGTGCGCCACTTTATTAAATTCATTGAGCGTTACGTCGCGCAGGGCAGGCTGCTGGAAGAAGCGGGCGCCGGTTTCGCACTGCTCGCGGCGGGTATTGTATTCGCTGCCCACCAGCGTGCGCTTAAAGTTGCTGTTGATGATGACCACGGCCGCGCCTTTTGGCAGGGGAACGGCTTTGGTGCCCAGCGTGCGGCAATCAATTAACAGGGCATGATCTTTTTTGCCCAGGGCGGAGATCAGCTGGTCCATAATGCCGCAGTTACAGCCCACGAACTGGTTTTCCGCTTCCTGACCATTCAGGGCGATTTGCGCGCCGTCCAGCGGCAGATGATAAAGCTGCTGGAACACGGTGCCAACGGCGACTTCCAGCGACGCAGAGGAGCTTAAGCCCGCCCCCTGCGGCACGTTGCCGCTGATAACCAAATCCGCGCCGCCGAAGTTCTTGTTACGCTTCTGGAGGTGCTTTACCACGCCGCGCACGTAGTTAGACCACTGCTGGCCGTCGTGCGTCACGATCGGCGCGTCTAGTGAAAATTCGTCGAGCTCATTGTCGTAGTCCGCTGCGAGTACGCGAACGTTGCGGTCGTCGCGCTTCGCGCAGCTGATGACGGTCTGGTAATCAATGGCGCACGGCAGCACGAAACCGTCGTTATAGTCGGTGTGTTCACCAATCAGGTTAACGCGACCTGGCGCCTGGATAACGTGGGTGGCAGGGTAGCCAAATTTCTCAGCAAACAGGGATTGTGTTTTATCTTTCAGACTCATTTTTTAAACTCCTGATTCGCGATAGTGGACGTCGCTAACGGCACGCAGACGTTCTGCTGCCTGTTCCGCCGTCAGGTCACGCTGGGTTTCCGCCAGCATTTCATAGCCCACCATGAATTTACGTACCGTCGCAGAGCGCAGCAGCGGCGGATAGAAATGGGCGTGCAGCTGCCAGTGCTGATTTTCTTCACCGTTAAACGGCGCGCCGTGCCAGCCCATGGAATACGGGAAGGAGCACTGGAACAGGTTGTCGTAACGGCTGGTCAGCTTTTTCAGCGCCAGGGCAAGGTCGTCGCGCTGCGCGTCGCTGAGATCGGTGATGCGCAGCACGTGCGCTTTCGGCAGCAGCAGCGTTTCAAACGGCCACGCGGCCCAGTAGGGGACGACGGCCAGCCAGTGTTCGGTTTCCACCACGGTGCGGCTGCCGTCGGCCAGCTCGCGCCGGGTGTAATCCACCAGCAACGGCGAACCGTTTTCCGCGTAATACGCTCTCTGCAGACGGTCTTCGCGCTCGGCTTCGTTGGGCAGGAAGCTGTTCGCCCAAATCTGGCCGTGCGGGTGCGGGTTAGAACAGCCCATGGCCGCGCCTTTATTTTCGAACACCTGCACCCACGGATAAGTTTGGCCCAGCTCGGCGGTTTGCGTCTGCCAGGTGCTCACCACCTCTTTCAGCGCGTCGACGCTCAGCTCAGGCAGCGTTTTGCTGTGATCGGGCGAGAAGCAGATCACGCGGCTGGTACCGCGCGCGCTTTCGCAGCGCATCAGCGGATCGTGGCTTTGCGGCGCGTCCGGCGTGTCGGTCATCAGGGCGGCAAAATCGTTGGTGAAGACGAAGGTGCCTGTATAGTCCGGGTTTTTATCTCCGGTCACGCGCGTGTTGCCGGGGCACAGGAAGCAGTCCGGGTCATGCTGTGGCAGCGTCTGTTTTGCAGGCGTCTCCTGCGCCCCCTGCCAGGGGCGCTTGGCGCGATGCGGAGAAACCAAAATCCATTGCCCGCTGAGCGGGTTAAACCGACGATGCGGATGATCGACGGGATTAAATTGCGTCATGAAGGGATCCTTAGTCCGGATAGCCTTGCGGGTGGCGTGACTGCCAGTGCCAGGTATCCTGTGCCATTTCATCGAGCGTGCGCGTAACACGCCAGTTAAGCTCTTTGTCGGCTTTGGTAGCGTCGGCCCAGTACGCGGGCAGGTCGCCATCACGACGCGGGGCGAAGTGGTAGCTCACCGGCTTACCGCAGGCTTTGCTGAAGGCGTTAACCACGTCCAGCACGCTGCTGCCGACCCCGGCGCCGAGGTTGTAAATATGCACGCCCGGTTTATCCGCCAGCTGCTGCATGGCCGCCACGTGACCGTCGGCCAGATCCATTACGTGGATGTAGTCGCGCACGCCGGTGCCGTCTTCGGTCGGGTAGTCGTTGCCAAAAATCGCCAGCGACTCGCGACGGCCTACCGCTACCTGGGCGATATACGGCATCAGGTTGTTCGGAATGCCCTGCGGATCTTCACCCATGTCGCCAGACGGATGGGCGCCGACCGGGTTGAAGTAGCGCAGCAGGGCGATGCTCCACTCCGGCTGCGCTTTTTGCAGATCGGTCAGGATCTGCTCCACCATCAGCTTGCTTTTGCCGTACGGGCTTTGCGGCGTCCCGGTCGGGAAGCTTTCAACGTAAGGGATTTTGGGCTGATCGCCGTAGACGGTGGCGGAGGAGCTAAAGATGAAGTTTTTGACGTTGGCCGCGCGCATGGCGGAGATGAGACGCAGGGTACCGTTGACGTTGTTGTCGTAATACTCGAGCGGCTTCGCAACGGATTCACCGACCGCTTTCAGACCTGCGAAGTGGATCACCGCTTCGATGGCGTGGTCGTGAAGGATCTCGGTCATCAGCGCTTCGTTGCGGATGTCGCCTTCCACGAAGGTGGGCTGTTTACCGCCAAGGCGTTCAATCACCGGCAGCACGCTGCGCTTGCTGTTGCACAGGTTGTCGAGAATGATGACGTCATGACCGTTTTGCAGCAGCTGAACACAGGTATGACTTCCGATGTAACCGCTACCACCTGTTACCAGAACTCGCATAATTCGCTCCATTGGGCTTATGGTATGTAATAACCATAGCATAACAGAGACGTGAAAAGTGTGACACGGGATAAAATAGTGGAATCGTTTACACTGTTTTTAAAATCCGATTTTCAGCGGCGATGAGGCATTGTAGATCAACGGGATAGCAAAGTCTTAGTGCAGGTTATCTGAAAAACGGAGGGCGGCGCCCTCCGGAGGCTAATCGATTTTGCTTTGCCGATAGAAATAGCGTTCACCGTCCGCAACAAACTCCAGTCGATGAGTAATGCAGGAGGGGGCATCTTCGGCATGGTGTGAAACAAACAGCAGCTGCGTTTCACCTTCGCTAATCAGCACGTCCACAAAGCGGCGGATGAGCTGTCGGTTCAGCGGATCGAGTCCCTGCAGCGGTTCGTCGAGGATCAGCAGCGTAGGGTGTTTCACCAGCGCGCGAACGATCAGGGCCAGACGCTGCTGCCCCCACGACAGGCTATGAAACGGCGCGTCAGCGACCCGGCTGTCCATGCCCAGAATATCCAGCCACTGCTGGGCCAGCTTCTGCTGCCTGTCCGACACCGCCTGATAAATGCCGATGGAATCAAAATACCCGGAGAGGATCACGTTGCATACCGTGGTGCTGACACGGTAATCCAGATGCAGGCTGCTGCTGACGTAGCCGATATGTTTTTTGATATCCCAGATGGTTTCGCCGCTGCCTCGACGGCGGCCAAACAGCGTGAGATCGTTGCTATAGCCCTGCGGGTGATCGCCGGTTACCAGGCTCAGCAGCGTGGATTTTCCCGCGCCGTTGGGGCCAACAATCTGCCAGTGCTCGCCCGGATTGACCGTCCAGCTGAGGCGATTGAGGATCGGACGATCGTCATAAGTGACCATTCCATCCCGCAGCACGATGCGCGGCTGGTGGGGATCGAGCGCATGGCGCGCCGACGGAGCGTCGGGTTCCGGAAGGGCAATTCCGTCGAGCTTTTCGCTGTGCGCAAGCTGGGCAATAAGCGCCTGCTGAAGCAGCGTGGTTTTTTCACCCGTCTCGGTGAGGTTACAGTCAGCCAGCACGCCCGCGTGCTGGATAAACGCCGGAATTTCATCGAAGCGGTTAAGCACCAGCACCAGGGTATATCCCTGCTGATTAAGCGACTCCAGCAGGGATGCCAGCTGCGCGCGGGACTGCACGTCAAGGCCGTCAAACGGTTCGTCGAGGATAAGCAGCTCGGGCTCGCTCATCAGCGCCTGGCAGAGCAGCGTTTTCCGCGTTTCGCCGGTAGAGAGGTACTTAAAGCGCCGGTTGAGCAGGGGGGCGATACCGAACCGTTCCGCCAGGCGCTGACAGCGGGCGGGATCTTTCACCTCATCCTGAATAATTTCCGCCGCCGTGCGGCCGGTATCGTCTTCGCCAGGGCTGAGTAAATCGGTGTTATTGCGCTGCCACTCGTCGCTCACCAGCTTTTGCAGCTGTTCAAAGGACAGGCGCGTCAGGCGCGTAAAATCGCTCTGGTATTCACCCTTGAGGAGGGGAAGCTCTCCCGCCAGCGCGCGGGCCAGCGCGGATTTACCGCTGCCGTTGGTGCCGACAAACGCCCAGCTTTCACCCGCGCGTATCGTCAAATCGGCAATCGTCAGCGTTCGGGTATCGCTAAGACGAAACGTGCCTTGCGAAATTTGCAATGATGACATGATTTATCCCTGTTTTTGCAGCAACAGATATCAGGGATACGCACTGTCGGCGCGATTGTCAATGCGCTCAGCACAATGTGGCGATAATCACCCGGTCCGCGTTGAACCATGCGGTAACGACGGTGCCTTCTTCTAAACCCTCCGCTTCGCTAAGCGGGATCGTCGCGCAAAGCCGTTGCCCATCGGCCAGCGTCATCAGCACTTCGCACTGCGCCTGGCCGCGTTCGATATGGCTGATTGCGGCCCGTAGCTGGTTATCGGCTGCTTTTGCGGCGTCGGGATCGCGGGTGATATTCACCCACGGCGCTTTCACGAGCGCCAGCACCTCTTTACCTTCCTCCAGGCCAAGACGTTCTGCGCTCTGCGCGGTTATGGCGGCTTTCAGACGGGTGGTGCCATCGGCGAGCAGGATCTCAATATGCTGCTGGACCTGCAGATTGTCGCGCGCCGTCACCGTCCCAAACCACTGGTTACGGGCGCTGGTCTGGAGCGAGAAGCGGGAAATGGCCGCCAGCAAACTGTCCAGCGGTACGTTATCGTCATCGCTCAACGCGTCAAACGCTTTTTGCTGGATCTGGGCCAGCAGATCGTAAAGCTGAATAAGGCGCTGGCCATAGCGCGTGACGATTGCACCGCCGCCGCCTTTGCCGCCCGTGGCTCTGTCCACCAGCGGCTGTTCGCTCAGGGTGTTCATCTCGTTGATGGCATCCCAGGCGCTTTTATAGCTGATGCCGGCGTTTTTTGCCCCCTGGCTAATCGAGCCCGTTTGTTCTATTTGTTTAAGCAGGGCGATACGTCGCGGGTCGGCGAAAAGCTTTTGCTGAAGTCGGAGTGTGAGGAGAATTTCGGCCTGCATAACAGTATCCTGGCAAAAGGAGTATTGTGACCCAAATGGTGCAGGGCGCAAAGGGTACCGCACAAAAGGGGATGTTTTTCTCACCTGAAAGGGTAGAATAAGCTATTCACAATATCTGGAGAAAACCATGTTAGAGTTGTTGAAAAGTCTGGTATTCGCCGTGATCATGGTACCAGTAGTGATGGCCATCATCCTCGGTGCCATCTACGGCCTGGGTGAAGTGTTCAACCTCTTTTCGAACATTGGTCACAAAGACCAGCCTAAAAAGCAGCATTGATTCCCTTCAGAACGCCCGGCCAGCCCGGGCGTTTTGCTCTCAAGTTTTCCGCATTTTCGTCGATAATAGTGTAGGCCTCACGCCGGTTTACCTCTTCAGCGGTACGATTTAACGCTGGGATCTCCCTGACGTTATCGTTATATTAATATGTATATAACGCTACTCACAGGAGTTACAGATGGCACGTTCATGGGTACGCCTTTTCGCAGGGGCAACGCTGACGCTTTCACTTACCGGACACGCGCTGGCGGACGACGGTAAAATCACGGTCTTTGCGGCGGCGTCGCTGACCAACGCGCTGCAGGATATCGCGGCGGCGTATAAAAAAGAGAAAAACGTCGAGGTGGTCTCCTCGTTTGCCTCTTCCTCAACGCTGGCGCGCCAGATAGAAGCGGGCGCACCGGCGGATCTGTTCATTTCGGCTGACCAGAAGTGGATGGATTACGCGGTGGAGAAGAAATCGATTGATGCGGAAACCCGCGAAACGCTGCTGGGCAATAGCCTGGTCGTCGTGGCGCCAAAAGCCAGCGCGCAGGCCGACTTCACCATCAACAAAGAGACAAACTGGACGAGCCTGCTCAACGGTGGCCGACTGGCGGTGGGCGATCCGGAGCACGTTCCTGCCGGTATTTATGCCAAAGAAGCGCTGCAAAAGCTGGGGGCATGGGAGACATTGTCGCCGAAGCTGGCCCCGGCGGAAGATGTCCGCGGCGCGCTGGCGCTGGTGGAGCGCAACGAAGCCCCGCTGGGCATTGTGTATGGCTCTGATGCCGTTGCCAGCAAGGGCGTGAAAGTGGTGGCAACGTTCCCGGAAGACTCCCACAAGAAAGTGGAATATCCTGTTGCGATTGTTGATGGACATAAAAATGCGACCGTGACGGCCTTCCGCGATTACCTGAAGGGGCCGGAAGCGTCCGCAATCTTTAAACGTTACGGATTTACGACTCACTGATGATATTGACCGATCCTGAATGGCAGGCTGTTCTGCTGAGCCTTAAAGTCTCTTCCCTGGCGGTTGCGCTGAGTTTGCCCTTTGGGATCTTCTTTGCCTGGTTACTGGTTCGCTGCCGGTTTCCCGGCAAAGCGCTGCTCGACAGCGTGCTTCATCTTCCGCTCGTTTTGCCACCCGTGGTGGTTGGTTACCTGCTGCTGGTTTCGATGGGCCGACGCGGCTTTATCGGCGAGAAGCTCTACGACTGGTTTGGGCTGACGTTCGCCTTTAGCTGGCGCGGTGCGGTACTGGCGGCGGCGGTGATGTCATTCCCGCTGATGGTGAGGGCAATCCGCCTCGCGCTGGAAGGGGTGGACATGAAGCTCGAACAGGCGGCCCGCACGCTGGGCGCCGGGCGCTGGCGCGTCTTTTTCACCATCACGCTCCCCCTGACGTTACCCGGCATTATTGTTGGTACGGTGCTGGCTTTCGCCCGCTCGCTGGGCGAGTTCGGCGCGACCATCACGTTCGTATCGAACATTCCCGGCGAGACGCGCACGATTCCGTCAGCCATGTATACGCTGATACAAACGCCGGGCGGAGAAGGCGCGGCGGCGCGGCTGTGCATCATCTCGATCGTCTTAGCCCTGGCGTCGCTGCTGGTGTCGGAATGGCTGGCGCGGCTGAGCCGCGAGCGGATGGGGAAATAAGCATGCTGGAACTGAACTTCACCCAGACGCTGGGAAACCATACCCTGACGCTTAACGAGACGCTGCCTGCGAGCGGTATCACCGCCATCTTCGGCGTGTCGGGGGCGGGCAAAACGTCGCTGATCAATGCCATCAGCGGCCTGACGCGCCCGCAGTCAGGACGCATTGTATTGAACAACCGCGTTTTGAATGACGTGGAAAATAAGGTGTATCTGTCGCCGGATAAGCGCCGCATCGGCTATGTTTTCCAGGACGCGCGCCTGTTCCCGCACTACAGCGTGCGCGGCAACCTGCGTTACGGCATGGCGAAAAGCATGGCCGGGCAGTTTGATAAGCTGGTAACGCTTTTAGGCATTGAGCCACTGCTCGACAGGCTGCCATCCTCGCTCTCCGGCGGAGAAAAACAGCGCGTGGCTATCGGCCGCGCGTTGCTGACGGCGCCCGAACTGCTGCTGCTCGACGAACCGCTGGCCTCGCTGGATATTCCGCGTAAGCGCGAGCTTCTGCCCTATCTACAGCGCCTGACGCGCGAAATTAATACTCCGATGCTCTACGTCAGCCATTCGCTGGATGAGATCCTCCATCTGGCCGACAAGGTGCTGGTGCTGGAGGAGGGCAGCGTGAAGGCCTTCGGCAACCTCGAAGAGGTGTGGGGCAGCAGCGTGATGCACCCCTGGTTACCCCGGGAGCAGCAGAGCAGCATCCTGAAGGTGAGCGTGCTGGAACATCACCCGCACTACGCGATGACCGCGCTGGCGCTGGGCGACCAGCACCTGTGGGTCAATAAGATCGACAAACCACTACAGTCGGCGCTGCGAATTCGCATCCAGGCGTCGGACGTCTCGCTGGTGCTGCAGCCGCCGCTGCAAACCAGCATTCGAAATATTCTGCGCGCCAAAGTCGCGGAGTGTTTTGATGATAACGGGCAGGTGGAAGTGAAGCTTGAAGTCGGCAGCAGGACGCTCTGGGCGCGCATTAGCCCGTGGGCCAGGGATGAGTTAGGGATCAAGCCCGGCCTGTGGCTTTACGCGCAAATTAAGAGCGTCTCAATCACCGCCTGATTACAGCAGGTGGGTATAAATGTACTGCGCGATGCTGTCGGTGGTGTTGTCGCCAATCACCACGTTAGCGCGCGCTTTTACCGCGTCGTCGGCATTGCCCATCGCCACGCCCGTCCCGGCGGCTTCCAGCATGCTGATGTCGTTGTAGTTGTCGCCAAAGGCGATGACGTCTTGCATTGACCCGCCCTGCGATTCCACGAACTGCGTCAGACGCTTGCCTTTGCTGTTGCCTTTGCGGGCAATATCCACCTGATCGTGCCAGGACCATTCGCACTCCAGACCCAGCGTCTGTTCCACGTGCTTCGCGAAGGCATTCAGTTTGGTGGTGTCTTCATCCGTCAGGGCGAATTTCCAGATAGCCTCAACGTCCTGAGCCGCCTGGCGCAGGGAGGAAACCTGGGTAAAGACCGGACGCTGCGCTTCAGGCAGGGACAACGCCCAGTTGCTGGTGCGCACCACGTGGCCGGTTGGGCGCTCGTAGACCATCGCGTTATCCACGTACATCAGGCCGTGAATGGCATGCTCATCCAGCAGATCAATCAGCTGCAGCGCCTGGGGAACCGGTAGCGGGTCGGAGGCTAAAACCTTTTTTGCCTGATAATCATACAAATAAGTGCCATTACAACAAATTGCAGGTGTATCTAACGCCAGTGCCTGATAAAAAGGATGAATGGCAACGTGATGTCGACCCGTAACGATAAGAAGTTGATATCCTGCTTCCTGGGCGCGCTTAAGCGCTTCAAGGGAGGAGGGGAGCAGGGTTTTCTGAGGGGTAAGTAATGTTCCGTCTAAATCCAGTGCAATCACACGCGAGGTCATTTGTTCTTCCGGGTTAATGTTGAATTTTAGGTCTCAGGCGATGTTACACCGAGAGTAAATCGCTGCAAAATTCCTGGCTAAAATTCAGCATTCACCGTTAAAAATAATCACTTTCACGCGCAGTGAGGAAAGGAGTGTTCATGAAACAAACCGTTTATACCGCCAGTCCTGAAAGTCAGCAGATCCACGTCTGGCGTTTGAATGCAGAAGGTTCGCTCACGCTGGTTCAGGTTGTTGATGTTCCGGGGCAGGTACAGCCAATGGTCGTCAGCCCGGATAAACGTTTTCTCTATGTTGGCGTTCGCCCTGAGTTCCGGGTGCTGGCCTACCGCATTTCGCCGGACGACGGCGCGCTGACCTACGCTGCCGAAGCCCCGCTGCCGGGCAGCCCTACCCACATCTCTACCGATCGTAAAGGGCGCTTTATCTTTAGCGGCTCTTACAATGCGGGCTGCGTCAGCGTGACGCGTCTTGACGACGGCATTCCGGTCGAAACCGTGGACGTGGTAGAAGGGCTGGAAGGCTGCCACTCGGCGAACATCTCTCCGGACAACCGCACGCTGTGGGTGCCTGCGCTGAAGCAGGATCGCATCTGTCTGTTCACCCTGAGCGACGATGGTCACCTGGTGGCGCAGACGCCTGCTGAAGTCACGACGGTAGAGGGCGCAGGTCCGCGTCATATGGTGTTCCATCCGAACCAGCATTACGCCTACGTGGTCAACGAGCTGAACAGCTCTGTGGACGTCTGGGAACTGAAAGATCCTAACGGCCAGATCGAGTGCGTGCAGACGCTGGACATGATGCCGTCTGATTTCTCCGACACCCGCTGGGCGGCGGATATCCACATCACGCCTGACGGACGTCATCTGTACGCCTGCGACCGTACCTCCAGCCTGATTACCGTCTTCAGCGTTTCTGAAGATGGCAGCGTGCTGGCCATCGAAGGTTTCCAGCCAACGGAAACCCAGCCGCGCGGCTTTAATATCGATCGCAGCGGGAAGTATCTGATTGCGGCGGGGCAGAAATCCCACCACATCGCGCTGTATGAAATTAAAGGCGAGCAGGGTCTGCTGGAAGAGAAAGGGCGCTACGCCGTAGGCCAGGGGCCAATGTGGGTGGTGGTTAACGCTCACTAAGCGGCTTAAAACAAAAAACCTCGCCAATGCGAGGTTTTTTTATGCCCGGTGGTAGCCGGGTGAGCACATCAAAACGTAACCAACATGTTCATCATAATGTCGACTCAAAGCGAAGTAAATTCCTCGTCAACGAAGGGCAAACAACGTGGAAAGATTAGAAATTTCTATTTTGATAATAATCAGTCGCTTACATGCGTATTCTTTATAGATTCCTAAACTGATTTTATCTGTTTTTATGTACAGTAGTGATTTGATATCATTCTGTCCGTTGGCTTGATGTGTTGCAGTTCCGCAATTCAGGATCCGTATTCAGTCCTGGCTGTCTGGTGGTGCCGACGGTGCCTAAACTGCGGAGCACATCAAAACATAACCAACACACCTCTGGTGACAGGCAGCGGAAAGGTAAATCAGAGGAGAAGTGCTCTATACCAAAGGAGTGGCGTATGAGCGGTGTGGAATGGGCAATTCTGTTCCTGCAACTCATGGTTGCGATTATGCAACTATTGGATGCGTATCTTAAGTTTGGTGCCTGACGCATTCAGTCGCAGTAAAAAGGGGGATTAATATCCCCCTTTTACTCTCATCTTATTACTGCTTCGGCTCGGCAACCACTTTGCTACCCAGACCGCGGTTGTTGTATTCCCACATGCGGTTAAAGTTTGCGTCGTTCAGGTTGCGCTGCACGTTCCCTTTATCATCCACCGCGCCGGTATTGCCGGAGAACGGACGTTTGGAGATCGCGGCATCCGCCCACGGCTTCGCCATGTTGAAGCCTTCGTTGATCACGCTGTCGCGGATCACCACCTGACCGTTGGTCGCAGCGTCCACGTCCAGAGAGCGTCCCAGCTGCGCCACGCCGTCACCGGCAGCGTTAAAGCGGCTGTTCACGGCCAGGAAGCCGTAGAAGAGGTTCGACTGGGTTGCCGGGGCAAACACGAAACCTTCCTGCTGGGTACGAGAGTTCACCACGCGGAAATCGGTGTTATCAA
This sequence comes from Enterobacter sp. PP-008-ECC_S150, assembly GCF_045257065.1. NCBI lineage: Bacteria > Pseudomonadati > Pseudomonadota > Gammaproteobacteria > Enterobacterales > Enterobacteriaceae > Enterobacter > Enterobacter sp. PP-008-ECC_S150. Next base: position 18,924 of record NZ_JBJHHG010000021.1, read on the forward strand.
ATACCACCGCGCCGCGGCCGGATACCAGATCCACGTCACCTTCAACGTAGCTGTTGGTGACCAGCGTACGGGTCAGGCGGTTGTTCTGCAGAGTGTTCTGCACGCCGCTGTTGGTCACGAAGAAGGTGTTCTGACGACCCAGGATGTTGACGTTGTTAATCTGCACCCGATCGCCATCGCTGCGCAGCGCAACGGCCTGGTGGTTACCGGCATCAACGCTGTCGCCCAGGGTATTCTGAATGGTCAGGTTCTGCAGCTGCAGGCCGTTATTCTGAGACCAGAATACCGCCGAACACATCACGCCAACGGTGGCGGAACGCTTGCTCTGGCAGTTATCAAACATGTACCACGCCGGTTTACCCGGCATATATTTACCGGCCGGGTTCACCAGGTGACGCCAGGTGTTGCTGTCGATTTCGGAATCAATCGCCAGGCCAATTTTTACGTCGATCGCTTTTTCGCCCAGACCGTAAAGCGTAATGCTGCCCGGGGCTGCCGGAACATACACGGTGCCTTCATATTCACCCGGCAGGATCGCGATGTACTGGCGAGACGCGCTGTGTTTCGTGATGGCAGCATCGACCGCAGCCTGAATAGAGGTGTGCGTTACGCCCTGCGCGCCTGCCGGGCCAACCACGAAGTCAGGCTGTTTCGGCAGGCTAATAGAAGACGGTGCCCACGGCGCAGCGTTAGGATCCATCGCCGAGAAGTAGTGCGCGCGATCGAAGTTCTTCGCTTCATCTGCGGACAAAATCGGGCGCGAGGCGGTGCCGGGCGCAACCTGCTCAGAAGGGCGCTGATCCGGTGGGGTTGAACTGCATGCGGATAAGGTCACGCCAAAGGCGAGTGCCAACGCCAGACGGGAAATCCTGGAAATGTTCAAGGTGAAGCTCCTGGGTATGCAAGTCTTTACGGGATAGACGAAATAGCCTGCTTTTTTATACTAAGTTGAGCGAAACGGGAAGATAAAAAGGGTAAAAGTTGCATTTTTCGCCCCGGAGCGGCAGGTAAACGATCACAAATAAATAACATTTTCCGCAAAGTCGGTTGACAGCAGACAGCAGATGAAAATAAATGTCTATACAACCCATGACAAGTGGAATGCCCATGCAGCAGATTCATCCCGACGATGTTATATGGCGAAATGCGCGACTGGCAACGATGGCGCCGGACGTCTCCGCACCCTATGGACTGAAAGAGCAACACGCCCTGGTCGTGCGCGGCCACACCCTTCTGGCCGCGATCCCTGAATCTGACATTCCTGCCGGACACCCTCACTGTATCGATCTCCAGGGTCGTCTGGTCACCCCGGGCCTGATTGACTGCCATACCCACCTGGTGTTTGGCGGCGACCGCGCGGCGGAGTGGGAGCAGCGTCTGAACGGCGTCTCTTATCAAACCATCAGCGCCCAGGGGGGCGGGATTAACGCTACCGTGACGGCGACGCGCGGCAGCTCGCCCGAAGCCCTGCTTACGCTGGCGCAGCAGCGGCTTCAGCGTCTGATGGATGAAGGCGTCACCACGGTTGAAATCAAATCTGGATACGGTTTAAACGCCGAGGCCGAAGAGAAGATGCTGCAGGTCGCGCGCCAGCTAAGCCTCAATAATCCGATCGATATCAGCCCAACGCTGCTGGCGGCCCATGCGGTTCCGCCGGAATACCGGCAGGATCCGGATGCCTACCTCACGCTGGTCTGCGAGCAGATATTGCCCACGCTGTGGCAAAAAGAGCTATATGAAGCGGTAGACGTGTTCTGCGAAAACGTCGGCTTTACGCCGTCGCAAACCGAGCGCCTCTTTAAGGCGGCAACCGCGCTCAGTATCCCGGTGAAAGGGCACGTTGAGCAGCTGTCGAATCAGGGCGGCGCGGCGCTGGTCAGCCGGTATAGAGGACTTTCCGCCGACCATATCGAATACCTCGACGACGCGGGCGTTCAGGCGATGGCGCAAAGCGGTACGGTGGCGGTCTTGCTTCCCGGCGCGTTCTATTTTCTGCAGGAGCGCCAGCGCCCGCCGGTGGAACGGCTCAGAAAACAGGGGGTCCCGATGGCCGTCGCCACCGACTATAACCCGGGCACCAGCCCGTTTGCGAGCCTGCACCTGGCGATGAACATGGCCTGCGTTCAGTTTGGCCTGACGCCGGAAGAGGCCTGGGCTGGCGTCACGCGCCACGCGGCGCAGGCGCTGGGGCGTGGCGCAACCCACGGACAGCTGCGGGCCGGATTTGTCGCTGATTTCATCGTCTGGGATGCACACCATCCGGTCGAGATGGTCTACGAGCCGGGGCGCAATCCGCTGTATCAACGTATTTTCCGTGGGGAGGCAGTATGAGCTTATGGCGGCCGGTAGCCGAAACGGTCTGGCAGGGGCGCGACGACAGCGCCGAGGCCAGCAACGCAACGCGCATTTTTCAGACGATAAGGCAGCAGAAGCAGTTCACGCCGCTATCATCCGGCATCGCGCTGATAGGCTTTGAATGTGATGCAGGCGTTAAGCGCAATCAGGGCAGGCCCGGCGCCGCGCAGGCGCCGGATATACTGCGTAAGGCGCTGGCGAATATGGCAAGCCATCAGGGTCATGAACGGCTGGCGGATATGGGGTCGGTTTACGTTGAAGGCGACGAGCTGGAAGCGGCACAGCAGGCGTTAAGCGATGCCGTGACGGCCTGCCAGCAGTCCGGAATGCGCACGCTGGTGTTTGGCGGCGGGCACGAGACCGCCTGGGGGCACGGTCGGGGCATTCTGGACGCCTTTCCGCACGAGCGGGTGGCCATCATCAACCTTGATGCCCATCTCGACCTGCGCAAGGCCGAGCGGGCGACGTCCGGCACGCCGTTTCGCCAGCTGGCGCACTACTGCGATGAGCGCGGGCGGGAGTTTCACTATGCCTGCTTTGGCGTCAGCCGGGCGGCGAACACCCAGGCGCTGTGGGATGAGGCCGAACGCCTGAACGTCACGCTGGTGGAAGATTTGCATTTCAGTCGCGATGCGCAGCCTGCGCTGGAAAAGGTGCTGGCGCAGGCCGACCGCGTCTTCCTGACGATCGATCTGGACGTCCTGCCCGCCAGCGAAATGCCTGCCGTTTCCGCTCCGGCGGCGTTAGGCATACCGGCACGGGATCTCCTCCCCCTGATTGAACAAATCTGCCGAAGCGGTAAGCTACAGGCCGCCGATCTGGTAGAGTTTAACCCGCAGTATGACCGCGACGGGCAGGGCGCTAAGCTCGCCGCCCGTCTGGCCTGGCAAATTGCTCACTGGTGGGCATAACACTATTCAAGGAGTCACGATGTTTTCACGCTCACCCCTGCCGCCGTCGAGCCCTCCCGCACCTTTCTACGAAAAGGTAAAGCAGGCGATCAGCGAAAAAATCGCCACCGGCGTCTGGCGGCCGCACGACCGCATTCCGTCGGAGGCTGACCTGGTGGCGCAGTTTGGCTTTAGCCGGATGACCATCAACCGGGCGCTGCGCGAGCTGACCGACGAAGGGCTGCTGGTGCGCCTGCAGGGCGTGGGGACGTTCGTGGCGGAGCCGAAAGGGCAGTCGGCGCTGTTTGAAATCCGCAGCATTGCGGACGAGATTGCCGCGCGTAATCATCAGCACCGCTGCGAGGTGCTGGTGCTTGAAGAGACCCAGGCCAGCGCCGAGCAGGCCGCAGAGCTTAATGTTAAAGAAGGCAGCCGCATCTTCCACTCGGTGATGGTGCACTTTGAGAACGACGTTCCGGTACAGATTGAAGATCGCTGCGTGAACGCTGAGCGGATCCCGGACTATCTCAGCCAGGATTACACCCAGACCACGCCGCATGCCTATCTCTCGCTCGTCGCACCGCTGACGGAAGGGGAACACATCGTGGAGGCCGTGCGCGCCACGCCGCAGGAGTGCGAAAGGCTGCGTATTAAAGAGCACGATCCGTGCCTGCTGATCCGCCGCCGTACCTGGTCCTCGTCGCACATTGTGTCCCATGCCAGGCTGCTTTTCCCGGGGAACCGTTACCGGCTGCAGGGCCATTTCATGTCATAAGTTTTATAAGCGTGATCGCTAACGCAATATAACAAAATTGTATCTTTTTTGTTAAATCTGACCTTGTGTGTGCTTGTCTATACAAGTATATCTAAATGCATCATCTGTCCCGTATAGGAGCACACAATGTCGTCAGGTAAATACCGCCAGCAGGACGTCCGCGCCGCGCGCGGCACCACGCTTACCGCCAAAAGCTGGCTCACCGAAGCCCCGCTGCGCATGTTGATGAACAACCTCGATCCTGAGGTGGCGGAAAACCCCCACGAGCTGGTGGTCTACGGCGGCATTGGCCGCGCCGCGCGCAACTGGGAATGCTATGACGCAATTGTAAAATCCCTGACCGAACTCGAACACGACGAAACCCTGCTGGTGCAGTCCGGCAAGCCGGTTGGCGTGTTCAAAACGCACAAAAACGCGCCGCGCGTTTTGATCGCCAACTCTAACCTCGTGCCGCACTGGGCCACCTGGGAACACTTCAACGAACTCGACGCGAAAGGGCTGGCGATGTATGGCCAGATGACCGCCGGGAGCTGGATCTACATCGGCAGCCAGGGCATTGTGCAGGGCACCTACGAGACCTTCGTGGAAGCCGGTCGCCAGCACTACAGCGGCTCGCTGAAAGGCCGCTGGGTACTGACCGCCGGTCTGGGCGGCATGGGCGGCGCGCAGCCGCTGGCCGCCACGCTCGCCGGTGCCTGCTCGTTAAACATTGAGTGCCAGCAGAGCCGCATTGATTTCCGTTTGCGTACCCGCTACGTCGACGAACAGGCCGAGAATCTCGATGACGCGCTGGCGCGTATCAAAAAATACACGTCCGAAGGCAAAGCGGTGTCGATCGCCCTGTGCGGCAACGCGGCGGATATTCTGCCTGAACTTGTCGCCCGCGGCGTGCGTCCGGATCTGGTCACTGACCAGACCAGCGCCCATGACCCGCTGCACGGCTATCTGCCAAAAGGCTGGACGTGGGAAGCCTACCAGCAGAAAGCGGAAACCGACCCGGAAGGTACGGTGCTCGCCGCGAAGCGCTCTATGGCGGAACACGTCTCCGCTATGCTGGCCTTCAGCCAGATGGGGATCCCGACCTTTGATTACGGCAACAACATCCGCCAGATGGCGAAAGAGATGGGCGTGAATAACGCCTTCGACTTCCCGGGCTTCGTGCCTGCCTATATCCGTCCGCTGTTCTGCCGCGGTATCGGTCCGTTCCGCTGGGTTGCCCTCTCCGGCGATCCGGAAGATATCTACAAAACCGATGCCAAAGTAAAGGAGATCGTCGCCGATGACGAACACCTGCACCGCTGGCTGGACATGGCCCGCGAGCGCATTAACTTCCAGGGGCTGCCGGCGCGTATCTGCTGGGTAGGCCTGGAGTGGCGACAAAAGCTGGGCCTGGCCTTTAACGAGATGGTGCGCAGCGGCGAAGTCTCCGCGCCGATCGTCATTGGCCGCGACCACCTGGACTCCGGCTCCGTTGCCAGCCCGAACCGTGAAACCGAAGCCATGCGCGACGGCTCGGATGCGGTCTCCGACTGGCCATTGCTGAACGCTCTGCTCAATACCGCCAGCGGCGCGACCTGGGTATCGCTGCACCACGGCGGCGGCGTGGGGATGGGCTTCTCCCAACACTCCGGGATGGTCATCGTCTGCGACGGAACCGATGAAGCCGCCGCGCGTATCGCTCGCGTGCTGCACAACGACCCGGCAACCGGCGTGATGCGTCACGCGGATGCGGGCTACGAAATTGCCATTGACTGTGCCAAAGAGCAGGGACTTAACCTGCCGATGATCCCTGCCACACAAGGAAAGCATGAATGAACGCCTTAACACTCACTCCCGGCTCGCTGACGCTGAAACAGCTGCGTAACGTCTGGCGTCAGCCGGTCACCCTTTCGCTGGATGAAAGCGCCCACGCCGCCATTAACGACAGCGTCGCCTGCGTTGAAGCCATCGTTGCCGAAGGGCGCACGGCTTACGGGATTAACACCGGCTTTGGCCTGCTGGCGCAGACCCGCATTGCGACGCACGATCTGGAAAACCTGCAGCGTTCGCTGGTGCTGTCGCACGCGGCGGGCGTCGGCCAGCCGCTGGACGACGAGATCGTTCGTCTGATGATGGTGCTCAAAATCAACAGCCTGGCGCGCGGTTTCTCCGGCATCCGCCTGAGCGTGATCCAGGCGCTGATGGCGCTGGTCAATGCGGAGGTCTATCCGTGGATCCCGGCGAAGGGCTCCGTCGGTGCCTCCGGCGATCTCGCGCCGCTGGCGCACATGTCGCTGCTGCTGCTGGGTGAAGGCAAAGCGCGCTGGCAGGGCGAGTGGCTGCCTGCGAAAGAGGCGCTGAAAAAAGCGGGCTTAAGCCCGATCACGCTGGCGGCGAAAGAGGGGCTGGCGCTGCTGAACGGCACCCAGGCATCGACCGCCTTCGCGCTGCGCGGCCTGTTCGAAGCGGAAGATCTGTTTGCCTCGGCGGTGGTGTGCGGTGCGTTGACCACCGAAGCCGTGCTGGGCTCGCGTCGCCCGTTCGACGCCCGCATCCACGAGGTGCGCGGCCAGCGCGGGCAGATTGATGCCGCCGCGATGTACCGCCACGTGCTTACCGACACCAGCGAGATTGCCGATTCACACCACAACTGCGAGAAGGTGCAGGATCCGTACTCCCTGCGCTGCCAGCCGCAGGTAATGGGCGCGTGCCTGACGCAGCTGCGCCAGGCGGCTGAGGTGCTGCTGGTGGAGGCTAACGCGGTGTCCGATAACCCGCTGGTCTTCGCCGAGGAAAACGAGGTGGTCTCCGGGGGCAACTTCCACGCTGAACCGGTGGCGATGGCGGCGGATAATATCGCCCTGGCGATTGCCGAGGTCGGCGCGTTGTCCGAGCGCCGCATCGCGCTGATGATGGATAAACACATGTCGCAGCTGCCGCCGTTCCTGGTGCGCAACGGCGGGGTCAACTCGGGCTTTATGATTGCTCAGGTGACGGCCGCAGCGCTGGCAAGCGAGAACAAGGCGCTGTCGCACCCGCACAGCGTGGACAGCCTGCCAACCTCGGCGAATCAGGAAGATCACGTTTCGATGGCACCGGCTGCCGGGCGTCGTCTCTGGGAAATGGCCTCCAACACCCGCGGCGTGCTGGCGGTGGAATGGCTGGCGGCAAGTCAGGGTATCGATCTGCGTGAAGGGCTAAAATCCAGCCCGCTGCTGGAGCAGGCGCGTCATGCGCTGCGCGAGCATGTATCGCATTACGATGACGACCGCTTCTTTGCGCCGGATATTGATAAGGCGATGCAGCTTCTGGAAGAAGGGCGACTGGTGGGCCTGTTACCTTCGGTGCTGTGATTTTTTTGCCCGGTGGCGCTGCGCTTACCGGGCCTGCGAGTGCGAAATCCAGGCCGGGTAAGGCGTAGCCGCCACCCGGCTTTTTTTTACGAATACATCGCCGTAATCGACGCGTTTCCGAGGGTATGGAAATGCACGTTAAATCCAACCATCGCGCCGCTCGCCCCTTCATCGACCTCAATCTTCTCCACATCCAGCGCGTGCACCGTGAAGATATAGCGGTGGGTTTCCCCTTTTGGCGGTGCCGCGCCGCCGTAGCCCGCTTTACCAAAGTCAGTGCGCGTCTGAATCGCGCCGTCAGGAAGGGCAACCAGGCCTGAACCGGAACCCTGCGGCAGCACGCGCGTGTCGGCAGGCAGGTTCGCCACGATCCAGTGCCACCAGCCGGAGCCGGTTGGCGCATCCGGGTCGTAGCAGGTCACGACAAAGCTTTTGGTGCCTGCCGGAACCTCGTCCCACGCCAGGTGCGGAGAGATATTGTCTCCCTGATACCCCATGCCGTTGAATACGTGGCGTTCCGGCAGCTTTTCACCGTCGCGCAGATCTTTACTGATGATTTTCATACGGTTTACCCTCGTTGATCGCTCGTTCAGCAAGTGTAATGCATCGGGTTAAATCGCGAAATGCGCGGGAATGTTAACGGCTGTTACGACCGCATCGGTTAATTTACGCAGCTGCGCTGGCGTAATGCTGTACGGCGGCATCAGGTAGATAAGCTTGCCGAAAGGCCGCACCCAGACGCCCTGCTCTACGAAGAAGCGCTGCAGCGCCGCCATGTTAACCGGATGGGTGGTTTCAATCACCCCGATGGCGCCCAGCACGCGCACGTCCTCGACGAAGTTCGCCCCCGAGGCGGCGCACAGCTCCGCTTTCAGCTGCGCCTCAATCGCCGCCACCTGCGTTTGCCACTCGCCGCTTTCCAGAATCGCAAGGCTTTCGCTGGCGACGGCGCAGGCCAGCGGGTTGCCCATAAACGTCGGGCCGTGCATAAAGCAGCCCGCCTCGCCGTCGCTGATGGTGTCGGCAACGTGGCGGGTGGTGAGGCTGGCCGAGAGCGTCATGGTGCCGCCGGTCAGCGCTTTGCCCAGACACAGAATATCCGGCGCAATGCCCGCATGTTCGCAGGCAAACAGCTTCCCGGTGCGGCCAAATCCGGTGGCGATCTCGTCGGCAATCAGCAGAATGCCTTCGCGGTCGCACATCTTGCGGATGCGCCTCAGCCATTCCGGGTGGTACATACGCATGCCGCCCGCCCCCTGCACGATGGGTTCAAGAATGACGGCAGCAATCTCGTGACGATGCGCCGCCATCAGCCGCGCGAAGCCGACCATGTCCATCTCGTTCCACTCGCCGTCGAAGCGGCTCTGCGGGGCCGGAGCAAACAGGTTTTCCGGCAGATAGCCCTTCCACAGGCTGTGCATGGAGTTGTCCGGATCGCACACCGACATCGCCCCGAAGGTATCCCCGTGATAGCCGTTGCGGAAGGTGAGGAACCGCTGGCGCGCTTCACCCTTCGCATGCCAGTACTGCAGCGCCATCTTCATCGCCACTTCCACCGCCACGGAGCCGGAGTCGGCCAGGAAAACGCACTCGAGCGATTGAGGCGTCATCGCCACCAGACGGCGGCAAAGATCCACCGCGGGCTGGTGGGTGATGCCGCCAAACATCACGTGCGACATCTGGTCAATCTGCGCCTTCATCACCGCGTTCAGGCGCGGGTGGTTGTACCCGTGAATGGCCGCCCACCAGGAGGACATTCCGTCGACCAGCCGTTCGCCGCTGGCAAGGTGCAGCTCGCAGCCGTGGGCGGAGGCTACCGGGTAGACGGGAAGAGGGCGGGTCGTGGAGGTGTAAGGGTGCCAGATATGCTGCTTGTCGAAGGCGAGATCGTCCTGGGTCATAATCGACTTGTAAACCATTTTGAAAAGTTTTAGGTTTACGAGTATAAACCGAACCGAAAATTAACAAAACCCTTTGGAGAAGCCCGATGGCTCACCACGCACGCTGGACGATGTCGCAAGTCACTGAATTATTCAACAAACCTTTTCTTGAGCTGATGTTCGAAGCCCAACAGGTGCATCGTCAGCACTTCGATCCGCGCCATGTTCAGGTCAGCACGCTGCTGTCAATCAAGACCGGCGCCTGCCCGGAAGACTGCAAATACTGCCCGCAGAGCGCGCGCTACAAAACCGGTCTTGAATCCGAGCGCCTGATGGAAGTCGAGCAGGTGCTCGACTCCGCGCGCAAGGCGAAAAACGCCGGCTCAACCCGCTTCTGCATGGGCGCGGCGTGGAAGAATCCGCACGATCGCGACATGCCGTACCTGGAGCAGATGGTAAAGGGTGTGAAGGAGATGGGCCTCGAAGCCTGTATGACCCTCGGTACGCTCAACGAAGAGCAGGCGCAGCGCCTCTCGGCCGCGGGGCTGGATTACTACAACCACAACCTCGACACCTCGCCTGAATTTTACGGCAACATCATCACCACGCGTACCTATCAGGAGCGTCTGGACACGCTGGATAAAGTGCGTGACGCGGGGATCAAGGTCTGCTCCGGCGGCATCGTGGGCTTAGGCGAAACGGTGAAAGACCGCGCGGGCCTGCTGCTGCAGCTGGCGAACCTGCCGACCCCGCCGGAAAGCGTGCCAATCAACATGCTGGTGAAGGTCAAAGGCACGCCGCTGGCGGATAACGACGACGTGGATGCGTTTGATTTTATCCGCACCATCGCGGTGGCGCGCATCATGATGCCGACCTCTTTCGTGCGCCTCTCTGCCGGCCGTGAGCAGATGAACGAGCAGACCCAGGCGATGTGCTTTATGGCCGGGGCCAACTCCATCTTCTACGGCTGCAAGCTGCTGACCACGCCGAACCCGGAAGAGGACAAAGACGTACAGCTGTTCCGCAAGCTGGGGCTGAACCCGCATCAGACCGAGGTGCTGACGGGCGATAACGAGCAACAGCAGCAGCTGGAGCAGCAGATTTTTAACGCCGACACCGACCAGTTCTACAACGCGGCAGCCGTATGACCTGGCAGGCACGAATTAATACCGCGCTGGACGAACGCCGGGCGGCAGAGGCGTTTCGCGTCCGCAGGGTGGTGGAAAACGGCGCGGGCCGTTTTCTTACCCGCGAGGGGCGTCAGTTCTGCAACTTCTCCAGCAACGATTATCTCGGGCTGAGCCAGCATCCGGCCATCGTCCGCGCCTGGCAGCAGGGCGCGGAGCGGTTTGGCGTGGGCAGCGGCGGCTCGGGACACGTCAGCGGCTACACCACGGCGCATCAGGCGCTGGAAGAGGCGCTTGCCGACTGGCTCGGCTACCCGCGCGCGCTGCTTTTTATCTCCGGCTTTGCCGCCAACCAGGCGGTCATCACGGCCCTGATGGGGAAGGACGATCGCATTGTCGCCGACAGACTCAGCCACGCCTCGCTGCTGGAGGCGGCAAATTTAAGCCCGGCCCAGCTGCGCCGCTTTGCCCATAACGACGCGGTACAGCTCGCTGCGCTGCTGGAAAAACCCTGCGAAGGACAGCAGCTGGCGGTCACGGAAGGGGTGTTCAGCATGGACGGCGACAGCGCGCCGCTTGCCGCGCTGCACGAGGCCGCAAAGCGGCAAAACGCCTGGCTGCTGGTGGACGATGCTCACGGGATTGGCGTGATGGGCGACGAAGGCCGCGGCAGCGCGTACCGGCAAAACGTGAAGCCGGAGCTGCTGATCGTCACCTTCGGCAAGGGCTTTGGCGCCAGCGGCGCTGCCGTGCTGTGCAGCGAGTCCGTCGCCGACTATCTGCTGCAGTTTGCCCGACACCTGATCTACAGCACCAGCATGCCCCCGGCGCAGGCGGTGGCGCTCTCTGCGTCCCTGGCGGTGATCCGCAGCGCAGAAGGGGAGGCACGTCGCCAGCGTCTGGCAGAGCATATTGCCCGCTTCCGCCAGGGATTAGCGGCATTACCCTTCCGCAGTCCCGATTCGCAGAGCGCCATCCAGCCGGTGATTGTCGGCGAAAATGGTCGTGCGCTGGCCCTGGCACAGGCGCTGCGCGAGCGGGGCATGTGGGTCACCGCCATTCGTCCGCCCACCGTTCCGCCGGGTACCGCCCGGCTGCGCTTAACCCTGACGGCGGCGCATGAAGCGCGCGATATCCAGACCTTGCTGGAGGTGCTCCATGATGCCGGTGAATAAGCAGGCCGTCGCGGCGGCATTCGGTCGCGCCGCCCAGAGCTATTCGCAGCACGATGACCTGCAGCGCCAGAGCGCGGCGGGGCTTCTGGCCGCGCTTGGCGAGAAGCGCTTTCCGCAGGTGCTGGACGCCGGCTGTGGTCCCGGCAGCAATAGCCGCTACTGGCGCGAGGCGGGAAGCCGGGTCACGGCGATCGACCTCTCGGACCGGATGCTCGACGTGGCGCGTCAGGGGCAGGCAGCAGATCGCTATCTGCTGGCCGATATCGAGGCGATCCCGCTGGGGGATGCCCAGTTCGATCTGGTCTGGAGTCATCTGGCGGTCCAGTGGTGCAGCAGCCTGCCGCAGGCCTTACGCGAGCTGTATCGCGTGGCGCGGCCGGGCGGGAAGGTGGCCTTTACCACCCTGCTGGAAAGTTCGCTGCCGGAGCTGAATCAGGCCTGGAAAGCAGTGGATGAGCAGCCGCACGCTAACCGCTTTTTATCGCACGAGCAGGTGACGCAGGCGCTGGCAGGCTGGCGCTACCGCAGTACGGTGCAGACCATCACGCTCAATTTTAGCGATGCGCTTAGCGCCATGCGCTCGTTGAAGGGCATTGGCGCCACGCACCTGCATGCCGGGCGCGAGAAAAAACCGCTCACCCGGGGTCAGCTACAGCGCCTGGAGCTGGCCTGGCCGCAGCAGCGGGGTCGATTCCCGCTCTCCTATCAACTTTTTCATGGGATTATCGAACGTGACTGAACGTTATTTTGTCACCGGAACGGATACGGAAGTAGGTAAAACGGTTGCCAGCTCGGCGCTGCTGCAGGCGGCGAGACGGCTCGGGAAAAACACCGCCGGATACAAGCCTGTCGCTTCCGGCAGCGAGATGAGGGCGGAAGGGCTACGCAACACCGACGCGCTGGCGCTCCAGCGTAACAGTACCCTTGAGCTTGCCTATTCAGCGGTGAATCCGTACACCTTTGCCGAGCCGACCTCGCCGCACATCATCAGCGCCGACGAAGATCGTCCGATTGATTTTGCCGTGCTGTCTGCCGGATTACGGGCGCTGGAGAGCCAGGCCGACTGGGTGCTGGTGGAAGGTGCGGGGGGCTGGTTTACGCCCCTTTCGGACACGCAGACGTTTGCGGACTGGGTGCAGGCCGAGCGGCTTCCGGTCATTCTGGTGGTCGGCGTTAAGCTGGGCTGTATTAACCACGCCATGCTTACCGCGCAGGCCGTCCAGCAGGCGGGGCTGCGGCTGGCGGGCTGGATAGCTAACGACGTGGTTGCGCCGGGTAAACGACACCAGGAATATCTGGCGACGCTTGGGCGCGTCCTGCCCGCGCCGTGCCTTGGGGAGATCCCCTGGCTGGCTGACGGCGTGGATAAAGCCGACACCGGACGTTACCTCGATCTCAGCGCCTTGCTTCCCGCGTCATCCAGTGAGCGATAAGCTCGTCATCCAGCTCGTTAACGTGGCCCTGCGCCACGTTACGCCCGCGATAGAGCAGACAGAAACGGTCCGCCACCCGGCGGATAAACGACAGCTGCTGCTCCGCTAACAGCACCGTCATACCCAACTCCCGGTTTAAGCGCCCCAGCAGCTGCCCCAGCTTCTGGGCGAAGCTGTAGCCTGCGCCGAGCAGGGGCTCATCGAGGATCAGCAGGTGCGGACGGTTGACCAGCGCATTAGCCAGCGCCAGCTGATACTGGTCGTCCGGAGAGATCGCGTTGGCTCGGGTCTGTCGCAGCGCGTAGAGCGCCGGAAACAGGTCGTAAACGTCACTTTTCGCCTCCGGGTTGGGTTTCCCCATCGCCCGCATGGCGATATGCAGATTTTCCTCAATCGTCAGCTGGGAGAAGATCCGCCTGTCCTGCGGGACATACCCTATCCCCGGTCCTGAACGCGGTTCTGGCGGCAGGTTGAGCAAATCGCGGGGCGGTGCCCCCGCCTCGTGCCAGATGATGCTGCCGCTTTCGACGGGCACTCTCCCGGCAATGCAGTTCATGAGGGTGGTTTTCCCCATCCCCGGCAGGCCAACGACGCCTGTACACATTCCCTGCGGAAAATCCCCATTCACGTTCCATAGCGTATGTTGGCTTCCGTAAAACTGATTTACAGCACGCAGACTCAACATCTTTCTCTCCTTAAAAATGTGTGTAGGTGAGGCTCATAGTTGAGTCTGCAAAACCCCTGCCAGAAATCGAAAAGTGCTTAAAAAAACGGCTTTTTTAGGAATAAGTCACAAGCGCGCGGCGGATAACAGCCGGGATTGCACACGGACGGTGCTGGCGGTGTTGGGTTGTGGTGCAGCGTCAGAAATGATGAAAATGTGAGCAAGATCGCATCGGTTGGTTATGAATGACGCAACTGTTAATCAGCAAAAAAGAGCTATAAAAATTTTTTCCTGCCGTCTCGTGGGAAAATCCGGGAATTTGCCGAGCGCCACGCCGTATGGGCTGGAAGCAGTTATCCACTATTCCTGTGGATAACCATGTGCATTAGAGTTAGAAAACACGCGATAAGCGAGAGAAGACGCGGCTTTCGCCCAAATTGACGCGAAACGCGGCTTTAGAAAATATCGTTTAATTTTTAATTGCTTAGATAAAAGCAATTCCCGTCATGAAAGTGTCACCCGTTGCCATAAAACTATCATTACCTGGCTTGACAAATGTTAAAAAAGAAAAAGTTCTGGGGATAACCTGACCTGACTGGTGTTTTATGTTGTCACAGCCCAAATTTTGTCGCTATCGCGCTAATGATTCAGGCGCTACGCTAAATATCCTGACATGCTACTGGTTTTTCATCCAGTGTTTTTTACTGGCATTCCTGGCAACAACGAGTAAAATTACTCACCTGCCGCTTATAACGTCATCAGGTTGTCGCCCATGAGTAAACCGTTCAAATTGAATTCTGCTTTCCGTCCATCTGGCGATCAGCCTGAGGCGATCCGTCGTCTCGAAGAGGGGCTGGAAGACGGGCTGGCGCACCAGACGCTGCTCGGGGTAACCGGCTCGGGTAAAACGTTCACCATCGCCAACGTGATTGCCGATCTCCAGCGTCCAACGATGGTGCTGGCGCCCAATAAAACCCTGGCCGCGCAGCTTTACGGTGAGATGAAAGAGTTCTTCCCGGAAAACGCCGTGGAGTATTTCGTCTCCTACTACGATTACTACCAGCCTGAAGCGTACGTACCGAGCTCTGACACCTTTATCGAAAAAGATGCCTCGGTGAACGAACACATCGAGCAGATGCGGCTGTCGGCCACCAAGGCGCTGCTGGAGCGTCGTGATGTGGTTGTGGTCGCGTCGGTTTCGGCGATCTACGGTCTGGGCGATCCTGATCTCTATCTCAAGATGATGCTGCACCTGACGCAGGGGATGATCATCGACCAGCGTGCGATTTTGCGTCGCCTGGCCGAGCTGCAGTACACCCGCAACGACCAGGCCTTCCAGCGCGGCACCTTCCGCGTGCGCGGTGAGGTGATCGACATCTTCCCGGCGGAATCGGACGATATGGCGCTGCGCGTCGAGCTGTTTGACGAGGAGGTCGAGCGGCTGTCGCTTTTCGACCCGCTGACAGGACACGTTGAGTCGGTGGTCCAGCGCTTCACCATCTACCCAAAAACGCACTACGTGACGCCGCGCGAGCGTATCGTGCAGGCGATGGAAGAGATCAAAATAGAGCTGGCCGAGCGCCGCAAGGTGCTGCTGGCGAACAATAAGCTGCTGGAAGAGCAGCGCCTCAGCCAGCGCACGCAGTTCGACCTTGAGATGATGAACGAGCTGGGCTACTGCTCCGGCATCGAAAACTACTCGCGCTTCCTCTCCGGGCGCGGGCCGGGCGAGCCGCCGCCGACGCTGTTTGATTACCTTCCGGCTGACGGATTGCTGGTGATCGACGAATCCCACGTCACGATCCCGCAGATCGGCGGGATGTACCGCGGTGACCGCGCGCGTAAAGAGACGCTGGTGGAGTACGGATTCCGCCTGCCGTCGGCGCTGGATAACCGTCCGATGAAGTTTGAAGAGTTTGAAGCGTTAGCGCCGCAAACCATTTACGTCTCGGCCACGCCGGGCAACTACGAGCTGGAGAAATCGGGCGATGAGGTGGTTGACCAGGTCGTACGTCCGACCGGGCTGCTGGACCCGATTATCGAAGTGCGTCCGGTCGCCACGCAGGTGGACGATCTGCTTTCGGAAATTCGCGCCCGTTCCGCCATCAACGAGCGCGTGCTGGTGACCACGCTCACCAAGCGTATGGCGGAAGACCTGACCGAATATCTCGAAGAGCACGGCGAGAAGGTGCGTTATCTGCACTCGGATATCGATACCGTGGAGCGCATGGAGATTATCCGCGACCTGCGTCTGGGCGAGTTTGACGTGCTGGTGGGGATCAACCTGCTGCGAGAAGGCCTGGATATGCCGGAAGTCTCGCTGGTGGCGATTCTGGATGCGGATAAAGAGGGCTTCCTGCGTTCTGAACGCTCCCTGATCCAGACCATTGGCCGCGCGGCGCGTAACGTCAACGGCAAAGCGATTCTGTACGGTGATAAAATCACCCCGTCGATGGCGAAAGCGATTAGTGAAACGGAGCGCCGCCGCGAGAAACAGCAGCGCTACAACGAAGAGCACGGCATTACCCCGCAAGGGCTGAACAAGAAGGTGGTGGATATTCTTGCGCTGGGTCAGAACATTGCCAAAACCAAAGCAAAAGGTCGCGGCAAGGCGCGTTCAGTGGTGGAAGAAGATACCGTCGTGCTGACGCCGAAGGCGCTGCAGCAGAAAATCCACGAGCTGGAAGGGCAGATGATGCAGCACGCGCAGAACCTGGAGTTCGAAGAGGCGGCGCAGATCCGCGACCAGCTGCATCAGCTGCGGGATCTGTTTATTGCCGCATCGTAGCTTCTTGCCCGGTGGCGCTGCGGTATGAACCGGAAACATGGGTAACACTTTAGACCGGATACATGGGTAACAGTTATAACTGGCATAGAAGAGGAGACTCGCTATGCCCTGGACTGAGACCCGACCTATGCAACGCCTTGATTTTATCCGTGCCTGCCATGCAGGCACGGACTCCTTCTCCGCTCTTTGCCGCCTTTTTAACATCAGCCGTAAAACCGGCTATAAATGGCTTCAACGTTTTGACCCTTCTGACCTCTCATCTCTCTCTGACCGCTCGCGCGCGCCACGCTCCCGTTCCCGGATGGTTCCTGATGATATCGTCGGTCACCTCACAGCCCTGCGTCAAAAACACCCTGACTGGGGGCCGAAAAAACTGCGGATGTGGCTGCTTAATCATCACGTCGATTTTACCGTACCTGCTGCCAGCACTATCGGCGATATCCTCAAGCGTGAAGGCCTGGTTCCGGATAAAAAGCGAAAACGCAGAACCCCGGGCAATCGCCGGCCCCTGACCGTCATCAGTGAGAACAATCAGGTCTGGAGCGCTGATTTTAAAGGCAAGTTCAGGCTGCTGAGCAGAGAGTACAGCCATCCCTTCACGCTGACCGACAATCACAGCCGGTATCTGCTGAGCTGCCGGGGAACACACAGGGAGAGTGAACCCTTCGTCAGAGAGTGCCTGACAGAGGCGTTCCTGGAATACGGTCTGCCGGAAGTGCTCAGAACCGATAATGGTCAGCCCTTCGCAGGCACGGGAATAGCCGGATTAAGTCGTCTTGCCGTCTGGCTAATCAAGCTGGGCATCAGGCCAGAGCGTATCAGAAAGGGTCATCCGGAAGAAAATGGACGCCATGAGCGAATGCACCGTTCCCTGAAAAGTGCGGTAAAACAGGGCAATACCTTCATGACGATGGAAGAACAACAGCGCTGGTTCACTGACTATCGGGAGGAATTTAACCATGAAAGGCCGCATGAAGCACTGGCGGGTGCAACACCCGGAACGGTATGGCAACCCTCGAACCGGCGCTGGGATGGCCGTGTTCCTGAATATGCTTATCCGGAAGGAGGTACAGTCTACAGGGTGAAATCGAGAGGGACGCTCTATATGGGGAAAAAGGGGACGGTGTTCCTGAGTGAAGCACTGACGGATGAGTACATCATGCTGGAAGAACAGGATGATGGCCTTGAGGCCATCATCTTTAACGGGATAACGCTTGCGTACTACGACCGAAAAACCCAGAGTGTGATCCGGATAGACTAAAAGTGTTACCTATGTTCCCGGTCTGATCTGTCACCTATGTATCCGGTCATACACTGCGCTTACCGGGCCTACGGGTTAAGTGCCCCTTGTAGCCCCGGTAAGCGCAGCGCCACCGGGGATTTTTTGTCAGCCCAGCGCCTGAATCGCCTTCTCCAGCGCCTCGCGCAGCAGATGGCGGTCGTGGCGATATTTAATATCACTCGCTTCCAGCGGCTCCTGGACCACCAGGCGGTCGCCAATGCCGGAGACATCCACCTTCGGCCCGACCACCACGCCGTCGATAATTTTTTTACCGACGTACTGCTCCATGAGATTCAGCTTGTCCGCCAGCGACAGGCTCGCCGCCGCCGGGCTCAGCTCACGGCCTAAATTGCCGATATAAACCATCGGCGCCGGAGTGCGGCGCAGCGCCTGCGCCAGCTCTTTCACCAGCAGAATGGGCATGAGGCTGGTATAGAAACTGCCCGGGCCGATCAGAATAAGATCCGCTTCCCCAATGGCCTCCACCGCTTCCCGCGTGGCGGGCACGGCTGGATAGGTCATGAGCTCCGTTGGCGGCATGAGGAGCTGGTCAATATTCACCTCGCCGTACACTTCATGCCCTTCAGCGTCGATTGCCATCAGGTCAACCGGTTGTTCAGACATGGGGATCAGGAATGCGTCCACTTTGAGCAGGTTGCGGATCAGGTTGATGGCTTCCAGAGGCCTTACGCTCAGGTGATCCAGCGCCTTTAACATCAAGTTTCCGAGGTTATGCCCGGAAAGTTCGCCATTGCCGCCAAAACGGTACTCAAACATCGCCGACGCGACGCTTGGCTCGGTAATTAACTGGTTCAGACAGTTGCGCATATCTCCCCAGGCAATACCGCCTTCGGCACGACGGATGCGTCCGGTGGAGCCGCCGTTATCGGTGGTGGTGACTATCCCCGTCAGCCTTGAGCCGAGCGACGACAAAGAGGACATCACCCGGCCTAAGCCGTGCCCTCCGCCAAGAGCGACCACTCGGTCAAGATCCGCAAAAGTGCGATTGCGCATACGTATTCCTTATCACGTTCGATCGCGTAACAGTAACCTAACTACCCCTAAAAGACGATGCCTCACCCGAGTCAAAATGACGTATATCAATGTGAAAATACGATTTTTAGGTATTCTGTAGCGAAAATGCAGCAATAATCCGCTATATAGATGATTATATAGCGTAAAGTGATAATGGCGTCGTCAGAATTTCCGCGCTACTATCGCCCTAACCACGTTTTCAATATTGAAAACATACACTCTAGCCTTTGTGCCTGTGTCGAAAGATATGGCGCTCTGGCCGTGGCGAATGAGCCACCAGGGTACAGAAAGAAATGACTGTGCCTCCCGTATTTGGAAAGGTGTACATGGCTTCACAACTTACTGATGCTTTCGCGCGTAAGTTTTATTACTTGCGTCTGTCGATTACCGATGTGTGCAACTTCCGTTGCACCTACTGCCTGCCCGACGGCTACAAGCCGGGCGGCGTCACCAATAACGGCTTTCTCTCCGTGGATGAGGTGCGCCGCGTCACGCGCGCCTTCTCTGAGCTCGGCACCGAGAAAGTGCGTCTGACCGGCGGTGAACCCTCTCTGCGCCGCGATTTCCCCGACATCATTGCCGCCGTGCGTGAAAACGAGCGCATCCGCCAGATTGCGGTGACCACCAACGGTTACCGCATGGCGCGTGACGTGGCGAACTGGCGCGAGGCGGGCTTAACCGCCATCAACGTCAGCGTGGACAGCCTTGATGCCCGCCAGTTCCACGCCATTACCGGCCAGGATAAGTTCCAGCAGGTCATGGACGGGATCGATGCGGCATTCGCGGCGGGCTTCGAAAAAGTCAAAGTCAACACGGTGCTGATGCGTGATGTAAACCATCATCAGCTGGACACCTTCCTGGCGTGGATAAAATCCCGTCCCATTCAGCTGCGCTTTATCGAGCTGATGGAAACCGGCGAGGGCAGCGAGCTGTTCCGGCGTCATCACATTTCCGGCATGGTGCTGCGCGACGCGCTGCTCAGGCGCGGCTGGATCCACCAGATCCGCCAGCGCAGCGACGGCCCGGCGCAGGTCTTCTGTCATCCTGATTACGAAGGCGAGATTGGTCTTATCATGCCCTATGAGAAAGACTTCTGCGCCAGCTGTAACCGCCTGCGCGTCTCCTCCGTTGGCAAGCTCCACCTTTGCCTGTTCGGCGACGGCGGCGTAGACCTTCGCGATCTGCTGGAAAACGATGCGCAGCAGGCCGCGCTTGAAGCGCGTATTTCTGAAGCCCTGACGCATAAAAAACAGACCCACTTCCTGCACCAGGGCAATACCGGCATAACTCAGAACCTGTCTTACATCGGCGGGTAATCAGGCTTAAGAAGGAATCAGAAGATGAGTCAGGTCAGCGCAGAATTTATCCCGACACGCATTGCTATCCTTACCGTTTCCGACCGCCGTGGCGAAGAGGATGATACCTCCGGCCACTGGCTGCGCGAGGCGGCCCATGACGCGGGGCATCACATCGTCGATAAAGCTATCGTGAAGGAGAACCGCTACGCCATTCGCGCGCAGGTCTCGCAGTGGATCGCCAGCGATGACGTGCAGGTGGTGCTGATCACCGGCGGCACCGGCTTTACCGCGGGCGATCAGGCCCCCGAGGCGCTCATCCCGCTGTTCGACCGCGAGGTGGAAGGCTTTGGCGAAGTGTTCCGCATGCTCTCCTTTGAAGAGATCGGTACCTCCACGCTGCAGTCGCGCGCCGTTGCCGGCGTGGCTAACAAAACCCTGATTTTCGCCATGCCGGGCTCGACCAAAGCCTGCCGCACCGCGTGGGAAAACATCATCGCTCCGCAGCTCGATGCCCGTACCCGTCCGTGTAATTTTCATCCTCATTTAAAGAAATAAGCTATGTCACAACTGACCCACATTAACGCCGCTGGCGAAGCGCATATGGTGGACGTCTCTGCCAAAGCCGAGACGGTGCGCGAGGCGCGCGCGGAAGCGTTCGTTACCATGCTGCCGGAAACGCTGGCGATGATTATCGACGGCAGTCACCACAAGGGCGACGTCTTTGCCACCGCGCGCATTGCGGGGATTCAGGCCGCCAAGCGGACCTGGGACTTAATCCCGCTGTGCCATCCGCTGATGCTGAGCAAGGTGGAAGTGAACCTGCAGGCGCAGCCGGAGCACAACCGCGTGCGGATTGAGTCACTCTGCCGCTTAACCGGCAAAACCGGCGTCGAGATGGAGGCGCTGACGGCGGCCTCCGTTGCCGCGCTGACCATCTACGACATGTGCAAAGCGGTGCAGAAAGATATGGTGATTGGCCCGGTTCGCCTGCTGGCTAAAAGCGGCGGCAAATCTGGTGATTTTAAGGTGGACAGCCATGATTAAGGTGCTCTTTTTTGCCCAGGTGCGCGAGCTGGTGAATACCGACAGCCTGACGCTGGATGCCTCTTTTGAAAACGTAGCCGCCCTGCGTGCGCATCTGGCGGCGCAGGGCGACCGCTGGGCGCTGGCGCTCGACGAAGGCAAGCTGCTGGCGGCCGTTAACCAGACGCTGGTGGAATTCAGCCATCCGCTGACCGCAGGGGATGAAGTGGCCTTCTTCCCGCCGGTTACGGGGGGCTGAGATGGCTGAAACCCGAATTCTGGTGAGTCCCGCGCGTTTTAACGTGGGGACAGAATACAGCTGGCTGGCGGAACGCGATGAAGACGGCGCGGTCGTCACCTTCACCGGCAAGGTGCGCAACCACAACCTCGGCGACAGCGTGAAGGCGCTGACGCTGGAGCACTATCCGGGAATGACCGAGAAATCGCTGGCGGAGATTGTGGAGGCGGCGCGAGGCCGCTGGCCGCTCGGGCGCGTTACGGTGATCCACCGCATCGGCGAGATGTGGCCAGGCGAAGAGATTGTCTTTGTCGGCGTGACCAGCGCGCACCGCGGCAGCGCCTTTGCGGCAGGGGAGTTCATTATGGATTACCTCAAAACCAAAGCCCCGTTCTGGAAGCGCGAAGCGACGCCGGAGGGCGATCGCTGGGTAGAATCCCGCGACAGCGACAAACAAGCCGTCAGCCGTTGGTAGTCGGTTGACGTGGATGTGTTAATCTTAAGGTGTGTGTCTACTTAATCTTAATCAGGAGTGAATCATGGACCGATTTCCGCGTTCCGATTCAATAGTACAGCAGACCCGTAGCGGCCTGCAGACGTATATGGCTCAGGTGTACGGCTGGATGACGGTCGGCCTGCTGCTTACCGCGTTTATCGCGTGGTATGCGGCGAACACGCCCGAGCTGATGATGTTTATTTTCTCCAGCAAAATCACCTTCTTTGGGCTGATTATCGCCCAGCTGGGGCTGGTGTTCGTGCTCTCCGGTCTGGTGCATAAGCTCAGCGCGGGGATGGCGACCACGCTGTTTATGCTCTATTCGGCGCTAACGGGGCTGACGCTTTCCAGTATTTTCATCGTCTACACCTACTCCTCCATCGCCAGCACGTTTGTGGTGACCGGCGGAATGTTCGGCGCGATGAGCCTCTACGGCTACACCACGAAGCGCGATCTGAGCGGCTTTGGCAGCATGCTGTTTATGGGGCTGATTGGGATTGTGCTGGCGTCGCTGGTGAACCTGTGGCTGAAGAGCGACGCGCTGATGTGGGCCATTACCTACATCGGGGTGGTGGTCTTCGTTGGGCTGACGGCGTATGACACGCAGAAGCTGAAAAACATCGGCGAGCAGATCGACGTGCGCGACAGTGCAAACCTGCGCAAATACTCGATTCTGGGCGCGCTGACGCTCTATCTGGACTTCATCAACCTGTTCCTGATGCTGCTGCGGATTTTCGGCAACCGTCGCTAGGGTTGTTTTGCCGGGTGGCGGCTTCGCCTTACCCGGCCTACGAAACGCGAACCGTAGGCCGGGTAAGGCGAAGCCGCCACCCGACTTATTTATTTCGCCATTACCTTTTCGTTCTTCGCTCTCAGCTTCTTCGCCCGACTCTCCAGCGCCAGATAACAGACCGTTGCCAGCGCCAGCGGCAGGAAGTAATAGAGCATACGGTACGCCAGCAGGGCGGCGATAATCGTTCCCTGTGAGACATGCTCCCCGGCCAGCAGGGCAATAAATACCGCCTCCAGCACCCCGATCCCCGCCGGAATATGCACAATGACGCCCGCAATGCTGCTCACCAGCAGCACGCCCAGCACGAAGAAGTAATTCACGTCCTCGCCAATCAGCAGCCAGATGATGGCCCCCATCGCCATCCAGTTGGCGCTGGATACCGCCATCTGCAGCACGGCGAACTTCCACGAGGGCAGCACCAGCTTTTGCCCTTTGATGGTCATATGACGGCGCTTAGCGAAAGCGCAGGCCCACAGATAAAAGGCGATAATCAGCAGCAGCACGATGCCCAGAATGCGCAGCGTGGCCTCATCGATATACCAGTGCGCGGGCAGCTGCACCACGCCGATGGTGAAGATTACCCCGCCGAGCAGAATATAGCCTAGCCAGTTGGTGGTGATGCTTAACGAGAAAATACGCGTGATGGTGCCGCCCGGCAGGCCAAGCCGCGAGTAAAGGCGATAGCGCATGCCAATGCCGCCGACCCAGGTGCTCAGCGTCAGGTTAAAGGCGTAGCAGATAAACGACACCAGCATCACCTGGCGCTTGGCCAGCTTGTGGCCGCAGTAAGCCCGGCCCAGCAGGTCATAGCAGCCGTACATCAGGTAGCTGACGATAACCAGCCCGGCAGCGCCCAGCAGCACCATCCGGTTGTAGTTGCGGATAACTTTCCACACCTCTTCCCAGTCAACTTTCTGCGCGTAAACCACCAGCAGGACCGCGACCGCAATAAAAAACAGCCAGGTCAGGATCTTTTTCGCCAGCCGCCAGCGTGGATGCGATTTTGACATCAGGGTTTGCCTCCGTCTTCCGCCTCAACGCGGTCCTGGGTTTCCATTTCGGGCTGTACCGGAGGGTCTACCTGCGCCAGCTTCGGCGTATGCGCCGGCAGCCAGCCGACCATCGCCGGGAAATGACGCAGGAAGTGGAACACCACCACGCTGATGCCCAGATTCCACCAGGTGCGTTTCGGCACCATAGACTCGTCCACGCGCACGCAGTCGTTAACGATCAGCGCCTGCAGGTTATCCCGCAGGGTCTGGTTAAACTGGCGATCGTGAATGATCAGGTTGGCTTCAAGATTGAGCGACAGGCTCAGCGGATCCAGATTGCTGGAGCCGACGGTGGCCCAGTGATCGTCCATCAGCGCGACTTTGCCGTGCAGCGGTCGGCGGCGATATTCGTAGATCTGTACGCCACCCTTCACGAGATAGTTATACAGCAGCCGCGCGCCGACTTTGACGATCGGCATATCCGGCTCGCCCTGCACAATCAGCTTCACCCGTACCCCGCGCCGGGCCGCGTTGCGCATGGCGTGCAGCAGGCGATAGCCCGGGAAGAAGTAGGCGTTAGCAATAATCACCTCGCGCTTCGCGTTGGCGAGCATCTTCAGGTAATGGCGTTCAATATCGTCCCGGTGCTCGCCGTTGTCGCGCCAGACGAAAAGGGCCTGCGCTTCGCCAGGCTTGCGGTTCTCCTCCGGGCGATGGCGGCGTTTCCACCAGCGGCGAACGGCCTCTTTCCCCGGCAGGTTCTCCAGTTCGTATAATACGATGTCCTGCACTACCGGGCCCTCAATGCGAATGGCGTAATCCTGCTTCGCTTCCGGGCCGTAGTCGGACATGTGCTCGGCGGAGTAGTTAATGCCGCCGACGAACGCCACCGTCTCATCCACCACCACAATTTTGCGGTGCATCCGGCGGAAAAGGTTGGTACGCATGCCGAACAGGCGCGGACCGGGATCGTAGTAGCGGAACACCACGCCCGCAGCGGTCAGTTCATTGACGAACCCATCGCTGAGGTCCGGCGAGCCGTAGCCATCCAGCAGCACTTCAATTTTGATGCCGCGTCGCGCGGCGCGCAGCAGCACGCCGTGCAGCTGTTTGCCAACGTTATCTTCGAACCAGATAAAGGTTTCGAGGATCACTCTCTGCTTAGCGTTATCAATCGCCTTAAACACGGCCGGGTAATACTCGTCCCCGTTGACCAGCAGCGTGATCCGGTTGCCTTCCTGCCAGGAACATTTCATAGGTGGATCTCCGCGCTGAGCGGGGCATGGTCGGAAAGATGTCGCCAGTTGAGGAGCGCCAGGGCGGTCGGGCTGCTGGCGTGGGCATTTTTCACGTAGATGCGGTCAAGCCGGAGCAGCGGGAAACGGACCGGAAAGGTGCGCGCGGGCCTGCCGTTGGCGCGAGTAAAAACCTCCTCCAGCCCGGCCTGCACCTTCAGCGGATGGTTTGCCCGCTGCCGCCAGTCGTTGAAATCGCCCGCTACCACCACCGGTTCACCTTCGGGAAGCGCGTTGGTCCAGTCTGCCAGCATTTTCAGCTGCGCCTGGCGATGGGCCTCGCGAAGGCCAAGATGAACACAGCCAACA
The DNA here is from genome assembly GCF_045257065.1 of Enterobacter sp. PP-008-ECC_S150. Classification (NCBI taxonomy): domain Bacteria; kingdom Pseudomonadati; phylum Pseudomonadota; class Gammaproteobacteria; order Enterobacterales; family Enterobacteriaceae; genus Enterobacter; species Enterobacter sp. PP-008-ECC_S150. The sequence continues at coordinate 44,104 of NZ_JBJHHG010000021.1, forward strand.
TGGACAGGACGCTCAAGATCGGGCGGGGTAATGCGGCAGTAAAGCAGGCCGCGCTTTTCGCTTTCTCCGACGGAAACGTCGCGATTTTCGTAATGTTCAATGGGGTAACGGGACAGCACCGCGTTGCCGTGATGGCCTTCCGGATAGACCGCATTGCGGCCGTAGGCGTAATCGCTCCACATGGTGTCGGCCAAAAATTCATAGTGCGGCGTGTCGGGCCAGTTCTCAAAGTGAAGCGGATGGACTTCGTGCGCGCCCATCACCTCCTGCAGGCAGACAATATCGGCGCTCACGGTGCGTACCGCGTCGCGCAGCTCCGGTAAAATGAAGCGGCGGTTAAATGCTGTGAAGCCTTTATGAATGTTTATCGTCAGCACCTTAAGCGAGAAATGCTGCATTTTTTGAGTCATAAGCTCCTTCCTGAGTGACTATCCCAATGAAAATAAAGTGTAGTCGGCGTCACAAAAAGATGCGGCGTTACGGAATTTTCCGTAAAGTGCGGTAGTCTGATTAAGCAGAGAAAAATCCTTCAGGAGAGAAGCCATGAAGTGGCAACAACGTGTTCGTGTCGCAACGGGGTTAAGTTGCTGGCAGATAATGTTGCATTTACTGGTCGTGGCCGTACTGGTGATGGGCTGGATGAGCGGCACGCTGGTGCGTGTCGGCCTGGGGCTATGCGTCCTCTATGGCGTCACCGTGCTGTCGATGCTGTTCTTACAGCGCCACCATGAAGCGCGCTGGCGTGAGGTGGGTGACGTGCTCGAGGAGCTCACCACCACCTGGTACTTTGGTGCGGCGATGATCGTGCTGTGGCTGCTGTCACGCGTGCTGCAAAACAACCTGCTGCTGGCCCTGGCGGGTCTGGCGATCCTCGCAGGGCCTGCGGTGGTCTCGTTGCTGACCAAAGAGAAAAAGCTACGCGATGTTGCGTCTAAACATCGCGTACGCCACTGAGCCCGTCGTGGCCGCGATGACCAGCAGCGGCCACAAACTTCCCCAGACAATATCCAGACTCGCATCCTTCAGATAGATCTGCTTGGTGATGTCCGTAAAGTGGCGAATCGGGTTTATCCACGTCAGATCCTGGAGCCACACCGGCATGTTCTCGACGGGGGAAACGTACCCGGAGAGCAAAATCGCGGGCATCATAAAGACGAATACCCCGATAAACGCCTGCTGCTGCGTCGAGCACAGCGCCGAAATTAACAGCCCAAACCCCACCAGCGACAGCCCGTAAATCACCATCGTGAAGTAAAACAGCGCCAGCGAACCGGCAAAGGGGATCTGGTATGCCCAAATTCCCACCCCCAGCACGATGGTGGCCTGGAAGGTCGCAACGATCAGCGCCGGCACCGCTTTGCCGACGAAAATTTGCCAGGTGGCGAGCGGGGAGACCAGCAGCTGGTCCAGCGTGCCCTGTTCGCGCTCGCGGGCCACGGAAAGGGAGGTGACGATCATCACCCCGATGGTGGTGATCATGGCGATCAGCGACGGCACCACGAACCACTTGTAGTCCAGATTCGGGTTGTACCAGTTGCGCACCACCAGCTCGCTGTTGTTGGGCTTCGGTTTACCCTCCATCAGCTCCTGCTGGTAATCCTTCACCACCTGCTGCAGATAGTTGGCCGCAATCTGGGCGCTGTTGGAGTTGCGCCCGTCGAGGATCAGCTGCATCGGCGCGGTCTGTAAGGTATCCAGATAGCGGGAAAAATCCGCCGGGAAGCGCACCAGCAGCAGCGCTTTTTGCGTGTCGATGGTCGGCTGAATGTCCTGCGGGCTTTTCAGCAGCAGGATGTGGGTAAAGGCTTTTGCCCGGGCAAAACGCTGCGTCAGCTCGACGGAATGCCTGCCGTTGTCCTCGTTGTAAATGGCAATGGTGGCGTTGGTCACCTCAAGCGTCGCGGCAAACGGGAACAGCAAAACCTGGATCAGCACCGGCAACACCAGAATGGCGCGGGTTTGCGGCTCGCGCAGCAGGGACTGCAGCTCTTTGCGTATTAACGTCCATAAACGGTGAAACATGCGCGCTCCTTAATCTAACCGCCGTTTGGTTTTCATCCACGTTAACCCGATAAACATCACCGCTGACGCCATTAAAAACAGCGTGTTGATAATTAGCACCACCGGAATATTCCCCGCCAGGAACAGGCTTTGCAGCGTGCTCACGAAGTAGCGCGCCGGAATGATATAGGTCACGGCGCGGATGACGGCAGGCATACTGTCTATCTGGAAGATAAAGCCGGACAGCATAATCGACGGTAAAAAGGCGGCGTTGAGCGCCACCTGGGCGGCGTTAAACTGGTTGCGGGTGATGGTGGAGATGAGCAGCCCCATCCCCAGCGTGCTGAGTAAAAACAGGCTGGTAATAAAGAACAGCACCACCAGCGAGCCGCGGTACGGCACGCCGAGGATAAAGACGGACACCAGCATGCAGAGCAGCATCGCCAGCATGCCGAGGAAGTAGTAGGGTATCAGCTTGCACAGCAGCAGCTCGACGCGCGTCACTTCGGTTGAAAGCAGCGCCTCCATGGTGCCGCGCTCCCACTCGCGGGCGATCACCAGCGAGGTCAGGATCGCGCCGATCACCGTCATGATAATCGTCACCGCGCCCGGAATAATAAAGTGCTGGCTAATGGCGGCGGGGTTAAACCAGTAGCGCGTCTGCACGTCAATCAGCGGCTTAAATTCTTCCCCCCGATCTTCCGCGCGCTGCATCTGCCAGAGCTGCCAGATCCCCTCCGCGTAGCCCTGCACGAAGTTCGCGGTGTTCGGCTCGCTGCCGTCGGTGATGACCTGGATCGGCGCATCGGTATTCGCCCGCGCCATGTTGGCGGCAAAATCCACCGGAATAACGATCAGGCCGCGAATTTTCCCGGCCTGCATCTTCTGGATCAGTTCCTGCCGGCTGTCGCTGATGGTGGCGTCAATGTAGGGCGAGCCGGTCATGGCGTGGGTGAAGCTCAGCGCCTCTTCGCTCTGCTGCTCCAGCAAAATCCCGACCCGCAGCCTGCTGGAGTCCAGGTTAATGCCGTAGCCGAAGATAAACAGCAGCAGCAGGGGGATCACCACCGCAATCAGCCAGCTGCTGGGGTCACGCACGATCTGCCGCGTCTCTTTAATGCATAGCGCCCGCACCCGGCGCCAGGAAATGGCGTTACTGCGCATGGGCATTCTCCTTATCCCAGTCGTGGATGAGGGTGATAAACGCCTGCTCCATGGTCGGGTCCGGGACCTCATCGTCGGCGGCCTGGTTTTTCAGGTCGTCCGGCGTGCCGTGGGCAATCAGCTTGCCGCGATAGACCAGCCCGATGCGGTCGCAGTACTCCGCCTCGTCCATGAAGTGGGTGGTCACCATCACGGTCACCCCTTTTTCCACCATGCTGTTGATATGCAGCCAGAACTCGCGGCGGGTAAGGGGATCAACGCCGGAGGTCGGCTCGTCCAGAAACAGAATATCCGGCTCGTGCATCAGGGAGCAGGCCAGCGCGAGGCGCTGCTTAAAGCCGAGCGGCAGCTCGTCGGTAGCGTGGGAGGCAATGTTGGTTAACCCGAAGGCGTCGCTCATGCGGCGGATTTTCTCGCTCTGGGCGCGCCCGCGCAGGCCGTATACCCCGGAGAAAAAGCGCAGATTCTGCTCGACGGTCAGGTTGCCATACAGCGAGAATTTCTGCGCCATATAGCCCAGATGCTGGCGCGCCTTGCCGGAGCTGACCTTAAGGTCCATATCCAGCACCAGCGCCTTGCCGGACGTCGGCACCAGCAGGCCGCACATCATCTTAAAGGTGGTCGATTTTCCCGCGCCGTTCGGCCCGAGCAGGCCAAAAATCTCGCCGCGTTTTACCGCGAAGTTGACGTTATCGGTGGCGGCGAAGTCACCGAATTTTTTGGTGAGGGATTTCGCTTCAATAACCGTTTCCCCCGGCGTGCCGTCCACCGTGTGCAGAATGGCGCCGAGAGGGGACTCCGACGTGCCCGCGCCGCCCAGCAGGTCGATAAACGCGTCCTCAAAGCGCGGCGCCGTCTCTTCCACTTCGATCTCAGGCATGCCTGGCGCGCGGCGAATATCGTCGACGGTGGCCTCTTTTTTGAGGATCGCCCGCACCGAGCGGCCCTGGATCGTCCCGTCGCTGACCTGCGGCAGCCTGAGCACCCGCTGCAGCAGCCTGCGGTTGGACTCCTGCGGGCTGTGGAGCAGGAAGCTGCGCCCGGCCATGCTCTGCGTCAGCGTCGTCGGCTCGCCCTGATAAAGCAGTTCACCCTCGTTCATCAGCAGCACGTCCCGGCACTGTTCGGCTTCGTCGAGGTAGGAGGTGCTCCAGAGGATCAGCATCCCGTCGCCCGCCAGCTCGTGCACCATTTGCCACAGCTCGCGGCGCGAAATCGGATCCACGCCGACGCCGGGCTCGTCCAGCAGCAGCACCTTCGGCTCGCCCACCAGCGTGCAGGCCAGCCCCAGCTTCTGCTTCATCCCGCCGGAGAGCTTGCCCGCCAGCCGGTCGGTGAACGGGCCGAGAGAGGTGAACTCCAGCAGCCGGGCGAAGGTTTTCTCCCGGGTTTCGCCGGTGACGCTGCGCAGGTCGGCGTACAGATTCAGGTTTTCCATCACCGTCAGGTCTTCATACAGGCCAAACTTCTGCGGCATGTACCCGAGCATGGCGTGGAGCGCGCCGTCGTCTTTGATCGGGTCAAGGCCCAGCACGCTGGCCGAGCCTTCATCCGGCTTCAGCAGACCGGCGAGCATTCGCATCAGCGTGGTTTTTCCCGCCCCGTCCGGGCCGACCAGCCCGGTGACATAGCCTTTCTGGATGGTGCAGTTCAGCGGCGCGACCGCCGGTTTGTCCATCCCCTTAAAGCGTTTAACCAGATTGCTGAGCTGAATAACCGCGTCATTCATGTCGTTCCCCGTTGTTCACTTTTACGGTGACGGGCATGCCCTGGCGCAGGGCGTCATCCGCATCGGTCACGATGATGCGCAGGCGATACACGAGGTCGGTACGCAGGTCCGGCGTTTCCACGGTTTTCGGCGTGAATTCGGCGGTAGGGGAGATGAAGCCCACCTTGCCGTGATACGGCTTGTCCGGGCGACCGTCGGTATAGAGCAGCAGCTCGCGGCCCGGCTGCATCTGGCCGAGATTCGGCTCGTCAACGTAGGCGCGCACCCAGACCGGGCGGGTCAGGGAGAGCGTTAAGACGGTGCTGCCCGCGCTGAGCATGCTGCCCGGCTCCACGGCGCGGGTCATCAGCGTGCCGTCAGACGGCGCGATGAGGATGGTGTCGTGCAGATCCAGCTCCGCCTGGGCCAGCTGCGCCTGCGCCTGTTCAAGGCTGGCTTTCGCCTGGGCAATGTCCTGCGGGCGGTTACCGGTGTGGTACTGGCTTAATTTATCCTGCGCGGACTTCAGCGTCGCCTGCGCCTGGTCGCGGGACGAGCGCGCATTTTCCAGATCGTTGGCGGAGATGGTGCGGCTTTTCCACAGCCCCTGCTGGCGCGCGTAGAAGTTCTGCGCGTAGTCGTAGGCCGCCTGCGCCTGCTTAACGGCGGCGGCGGCCTGGGCAATTTCTTCATCGCGATAGCCTGCCAGCATCAGGTCATATTGCGCTTGGGCAACGGACACGCCCGCTTTGGACTGCATCAGGGCGTTCTCGTAGGGCGCTTTATCCAGCATCCCCAGCGTCTGCCCGGTTTTAATGGCATCGCCTTCGTCAACGCTCAGCGAGGCGAGACGTCCGCCGACGCGGAAGCTCATGTTCACCGTGCGAATATCCACGTTACCGTACAGCGTCAGGCCTTTATCCTGGTGGCTCTGATACCACAGCCATCCACCGACGCCCGCGGCAAGCAAAACAACAACCACCAGAATGATGGCGACAGGTTTTTTCATGACTTCAGGCTCCTTTGCGTTAAGCCTTGCAGGATCAGATCGAGATGACAGGCGATGACCTGGCCAATCTGCGCGGCTTTATCCTCATCAAATTGTGTCCAGCCGGTGCGTAACAGGATGGTTTCCCTGCCCAGACGGAAGGCAAGGATCTCACCCAGCAGGGCGTGGGTATGCAAAATGGTCTCGGTATCGTTGGCATCCCGCCCGGTATAGGCGGCGATCAGCCGGGTCAGGTGGGTATGCATCGGGGCAATCACCCGATCGTGTACCCGCTGATAGGCGGCAGTGGGGGAGAGCTGCTCCCGGGAGATAAACTTGCTCAGGCTGAGCGTATCGTCGTGGGTCAGCAGGCGGATCATGTTGTGGCAGGCCTTGAGGATCAGCTGGCGGATGGCCTCGCGATCGGGCGACGGCTGGCCGAGCAGCGCGGTGGCTTCCTCAACGTGCGGGTGAAACTGCGTGCCGATAAAATCGGCGATCCAGTCGGCGCAGGCGAGATACAAATCCTCTTTTGAGCCAAAATAGTAGGTAATCGCCGCAATGTTCTGCCCGGCCAGCGCGGCAATATCGCGCGTGGTCGCATGCAGCCCGTACTCGCCAAACTGCGCCAGCGCGGCGGCGATAAGCTGATTTTTGGCCTGTTCACCTTTGCTTGTTGTGGGTGTCGTATTCATGGCGGCATTGAAAATTAATCAATCGATTGATTAAGATTATGCCTGATTCAGGCTAACGTCGAGGGAGTACGCAGGGATATTTTATGCGCCACGTCACAAAAGCTGCTACACTCCGCTCCTTCGCGACATTGTGGTTTTTGTCCTCCTAATTGTTATATCTCCCTGAAAACTACACCTGTGATGGTCGGGGCGGTTCGGAGTTTTTATGTCTTTTGATTCCCTTGGCCTGAACCCGGAAATTCTGCGCGCGATCGCAGAGCAGGGCTACGTTGAGCCAACCCCAATCCAGCAGCAGGCGATCCCTGCCGTTCTTCAGGGTCGTGACCTGATGGCCAGCGCCCAGACCGGCACCGGCAAAACTGCGGGCTTTACGCTGCCCCTGTTAGAGCTGCTGGTAAAAAACCAGCCGCACGCCAAAGGCCGTCGTCCGGTCCGTGCCCTGATCCTGACCCCAACCCGCGAGCTGGCGGCGCAGATTGGTGAGAACGTGCGTGACTACAGCCGCTATCTCAACATTCGCTCGCTGGTGGTGTTCGGCGGCGTCAGCATCAACCCACAGATGATGAAGCTGCGCGGCGGCGTGGACGTGCTGGTGGCAACGCCGGGCCGTCTGCTGGATCTCGAACACCAGAACGCGGTGAAGCTCGATAGTATTGAAATTCTGGTGCTGGACGAAGCCGACCGCATGCTCGACATGGGCTTTATCCACGATATTCGTCGCGTGCTGGCTAAGCTGCCCGCGCGTCGTCAGAACCTGCTCTTCTCCGCGACCTTCTCCGACGAGATCAAGGCGCTGGCGGAAAAGCTGCTGCATAACCCGCTGGAAGTGGAAGTGGCGCGTCGCAACACTGCCTCCGAGCAGGTGACGCAGCACGTTCACTTCGTTGATAAAAAGCGCAAGCGCGAACTGCTCTCCCAGATGATCGGCCAGGGTAACTGGCAGCAGGTGCTGGTCTTCACCCGCACCAAGCACGGCGCGAACCACCTGGCGGAACAGCTGAATAAAGACGGCATCCGCAGCGCCGCCATTCACGGTAACAAGAGCCAGGGCGCGCGAACCCGCGCGCTGGCGGACTTCAAGTCCGGCGACATCCGCGTGCTGGTGGCGACCGACATCGCTGCCCGTGGCCTCGACATTGAAGAGCTGCCGCACGTGGTGAACTACGAGCTGCCAAACGTGCCGGAAGACTACGTTCACCGTATCGGCCGTACCGGCCGTGCAGCGGCAACCGGTGAAGCGCTTTCGCTGGTCTGCGTGGACGAGCACAAGCTGTTGCGCGACATCGAACGTCTGCTGAAGAAAGAGATCCCGCGCATCGAAACCCCGGGCTACGAAGTGGATCCGTCCATCAAAGCCGAGCCGATTCAGAACGGTCGTCAGGGTGGCGGTCGCGGCCAGGGCGGCGGCGGTCGAGGTCAGCAGCCGCGTCGCAACAACGACGGCAAACCGGCGGGTGAAAACCCGTGGCGCAGCGGCGAAGGGAAACCGGCAGGGGAAGGGCAGCGTCGACGCCGCCCGCGTAAACCTGCTAACCCGCAGTAATCTGGAAGCCCGGTCGTAAAGCCGGGCTTTTCTTTTTGCGGCAGCGAACAGAAAGTGCCACAATAGTGGCTGTTTATACAGTATTTCAGGTTTTCCGATGGCTTTAACCGCTGCGCTCAAGGCGCAAATTGGCGCATGGTATAAGGCGCTACAGCAGCAGATCCCCGACTTTATCCCCCGAGCGCCCCAGCGGCAGATGATTGCCGACGTGGCAAAAACGCTCGCCGGGGACGACGGGCGACATCTGGCGATTGAAGCCCCGACCGGCGTCGGGAAAACCCTGTCGTATCTCATTCCCGGCATCGCCATCGCGCGGGAAGAGGACAAAACGCTGGTGGTCAGCACCGCCAACGTGGCGCTGCAGGATCAGATCTTCAGCAAAGATTTACCGCTGCTGCGTAAAATCATCCCCGATCTGCGCTTTACGGCAGCCTTTGGGCGCGGGCGTTACGTGTGTCCGCGCAACCTGGCGGCGCTTGCCAGCAGCGAGCCCAGCCAGCAGGATCTGCTCGCGTTTCTGGACGACGAGCTGACGCCAAACAATAAGGCCGAGCAGGAGCAGTGTGCAAAACTCAAAGCCGAGCTTGACGGCTATAAGTGGGACGGCCTGCGGGATCACACCAGTCTGGCGATTAACGACGACCTGTGGCGCAGGCTCAGCACGGATAAAGCCAGCTGTCTGAACCGCAACTGCCACTACTACCGCGAGTGCCCGTTCTTTGTCGCCCGGCGTGAGATTCAGGAGGCGGAAGTGGTGGTCGCTAACCACGCGCTGGTGATGGCCGCGCTCGAGAGCGAAGCGGTGCTGCCGGAGCCGAAAAACCTGCTGCTGGTGCTTGATGAAGGCCACCATCTGCCGGACGTGGCGCGCGACGCGCTGGAGATGAGCGCCGAGATTACCGCGCCCTGGTTCCGCCTGCAGCTCGATCTCTTCTGCAAGCTTGTCGCCACCTGTATGGAGCAGTTCCGCCCGAAAACCACCCCGCCGCTGGCGGTGCCGGAGCGGCTGAGCGACCACTGTGAAGAGGTTTACGGCCTGATTTCCTCGCTCAACAACATCCTGAATCTTTATCTTCCGGCAGCCCAGGAAGCGGAACACCGCTTTGCGATGGGCGAACTGCCGGAAGAGGTGATGGCGATCTGCCAGCAGCTGGCGAAGCACCTCGAAAAGCTGCGCGGGCTGGCGGAGATGTTTTTAAACGATCTCAGCGAGAAAACCGGCTCGCATGACGTGGTGCGCCTGCACCGCATTCTGCTGCAGATGAACCGCGCACTCGGCATGTTTGAGGCGCAGAGCAAGCTCTGGCGGCTGGCCTCGATGGCGCAGGCGTCCGGTGCGCCGGTCACCAAGTGGGCCACCCGCGAGGTGCGCGACGGGCAGGTCCATCTCTTCTTCCACTGCGTGGGCATCCGCGTGGCCGATCAGCTGGAAAAGCTTATCTGGCGCAGCGTGCCGCACGTGGTGGTGACCTCCGCCACGCTGCGTTCACTGAACAGCTTCTCCCGCTTGCAGGAGATGAGCGGGCTTAAAGAGAAGGCGGGCGACCGCTTTGTGGCGCTGGACTCGCCGTTCAACCACTGCGAGCAGGGGAAGCTGGTCATTCCACGCATGAAATACGAGCCGCTTATCGACAACGAAGAGCAGCACATTGCGGAGATGGCGGCCTACTTCCGCGAACAGGTCGAGAGCAAAAAATACCCCGGCATGCTGGTGCTCTTTGCCAGCGGGCGGGCGATGCAGCGCTTCCTGGAGCACGTCACCGATCTGCGTTTACTCCTGCTGGTGCAGGGGGATCAGCCGCGCTACCGGCTGGTGGAAACGCACCGTAAGCGCATCGATAGCGGCGAGCGCAGCGTGCTGGTGGGGCTGCAGTCATTTGCGGAAGGTCTGGATTTGAAGGGCGATTACCTGACGCAGGTGCATATCCACAAAATCGCATTCCCGCCCATTGACAGCCCGGTGGTGATCACCGAAGGGGAGTGGCTGAAAAGCCTCAACCGCTATCCGTTTGAGGTGCAGAGTTTGCCCGCGGCGTCGTTTAATCTCATTCAGCAGGTGGGGCGTTTGATTCGAAGCCACGGCTGCTGGGGCGAGGTGGTGATTTACGATAAACGCCTGCTGACCAAAAATTACGGCCAGCGGCTTCTGAACGCGCTGCCGGTCTTCCCGATTGAACAGCCTGAGGTGCCGGAGGTAAAAAAACGCCCGGCAAAACTGGCCGCCGGGCGCAGGAAAAGCATCCGTGCTAAGGGGCGCGGTCCTACTGGTAAGTAAATGTCACCTGAACGACGCTGCTGAAGGTGCCAGCGGTTACCGGCATTGAGGTGGCGTAATAGCGGGCGGCCAGCGGGAAGGTGGCCGTATGGTCGTTTTGGTCGATTACCGCGTTAAAGCTGGCCTGCGGCGCAATGAGGATATGGTCCTGGCCGTCCGCCAGCTCCAGCGCCAGACCCTTCGCGCTGCCCGTGTTGGCGAATTTGGTCGGGTGCGCGCCGTCGGGCTGGCCGTAAAAGGCGGCATTTGCCACGGCGAGGGATTTCGGACAGTGCGTCACCTTCAGGCTGAAGGTTTTCCAGGCGCCGGTATCCCCCACGTCGCGAAAATCGCTGGAGGCCGCCTGGCCTAAATCTACGGTTAAATTCCTGCTGGCGCTGTCCACGACGCAGGTATTGGCGAAAATGTTACCCGTCATTTGCAGCTGAATATCGTCAGCCCGGGTCTGAGTAATCAGGGTGGCGGCCAGAACGGCCAGCATCAGGATACGTTTTTTCATCATCATCACTTATAGGCCAGCGTAATGGTGGCGACGGCGTTTGCCGGGCCAGGAGTGACTTCATCGGCCACCTGCAGGTAGTTCAGTATGACCGGGATATCCAGCGTCTGGTTGGCGTAGGCCATGCTTTCGGTTGGGGTGTAGGTATCGAACGTGGCCAGCGCGTTGTCGATCACCATGCGAACGCCGACCCCCGTTGCCACGCCGTTCTCCGGCGTGAGCTTAATCACCCCTTCGTAGCCGGGCACGTAGCCGTTACTGCTGGTCACCTTAAATTCAGGCTGAACGTTGGCGTTACAGTTCACCGTGATGTTGAACTTCTTATCGGGCATTGAAAGCGTACCGACCGAGATAAAATCACTGACCGGAAAATCGCCTATGTTGACGGTCAGGGTTTTAGGCAGCACGGAGCAGGTGACGTTTTGGAGGTTTACGTTGCCCGAATAAGAAATGGTATTGGGGTCGCTAATCCCTTCATGTTGATAAACGCCGACACCAAATTTTGACGCAGCCTGGGAAAGCGAGCCTGATTTAACCGTATCGCTGGTTTTCACCAGCTCAAGGGTGGCGTCAAAACTAAACGACTCAGCGACATCATCGGAGACATATCCCAGCGGTGTGGCGGTTGAGTTACAGTAAACCCCTCCTGCGCCGGTAATTCGCTGACCTTTATCATTCATCAATGCAACACCGACGCCTTCAATGCCCGATTCATAAACCCCTGAAAGACCGGGTATTTCGGTACCTGAACCGTAATAACATGCAACGATAGGCAAGCCGTAGTCAGCAGGGTTATAACAATTACCCGAAATGTGAACGGTCTGCTCGGTGCCGGGGATGGTGGCCCCAACCGGCAACGTGCTGGAGACAGAGATGGATGATACGTTAATCATTTTTGGCAAATCGGGCGAAGTGCATGTTGCCTTCGCATGCGGCACAAATAGCGATGCGGTCGCCAGGACGAGTAGGAAAAAGCATTGTTTTACAAGCTGCATATCAGCACCTGCCGGGTTGATTACTGACACTGCGCTGCAGCATTAGTAATGTCTGTGTTGTCTTTTTCATCCGTGAGCGCGTATTCCGCAACGCAGCGGTCGCTGGCGTCCTGTCCCCATGAGACAGAGAGCTTGCCGCGATCGGGCATTCCGGAAAGATAGGTTTGGCCGTCGTTGCCGACGATATATTCGCTGTCCTTATCCTCGGTGGTGACCGTTGCGCCAAAGGGCAGCGGTTTCCCGTTGTGCGTCAGGGTCATCAGCACGCGGCGCCCCACGCGGGTATTGAAGCTTGCCCGCACCACCGCACCGCGGGTTGGCGTGACGATCTGCGAGGCGTGCGTCACGTCGGCCTCGCCAGGCAGCGTTTCGGTATCCAGCGAAATCGTGTTGTGGCGATAGGCGGTCACGAACGGCACCACGGTGTAGCCACGGAAGTCGGTTTCTACTCCTGTCTGGTTGGCGATGTGCGTGCCGTGGGTGCCGGGCGCTTTTACCAGCGCGATGGTCTCGCCCAGCGGCTGGCTCAGCGTGAGGCCGTTAGCGTGGGCGATCATGCCCCCCTGCAGGCCGACGTTGGTGGTCCGCTGGTATTTATCCTGGCTGAAGCCGCCGGTCACCTCGCCGTAGGTGGCTTTGTAATCCGCGTTCAGACTGGTCGAGGTGGCGTGCTCTGAGGAGTCGTAGCCTTCCTGCACGTTCCAGTTAAGGTTATTCTCGGCAAGCGCCGTCCCGTTCAGGCCCAGCGTGTGCGTCGCGCCGTCCTTACTGTCATTCATGTTGTAGGTGGCCCAGGTATTGCTCATCCAGCGATCCAGCGGAACCGAGACGCTCAGCGCGAACAGGTTATCGTTGCCGATCGATTCGCCTTCGTCATCGCTGCTGTTGGTGTTTTTGTTGAGGCTATAGCTCATGCTGTAGGTGATCCCTTTCCAGCTGTTGTTATAGCTAACGCTCATCGAGGTCATGTCCTGACCCTGGTTCCAGTAGGTCTCTTTGACCAGGCTCAGCGTAAACGACCCCCAGCCGTCGCCCAGCGTCTGATCGACGGTGGCCTCGGTGCGCGCGCGGCGCTGCTGCGGTGCCGACCAGTCATCGGCGCGGGTGTAGGACTCCATGGTGTCTTCGAGGGTATAAAACCCTTTACTGTTGTAGCGATAGCCCGCCAGGGAGAAGTTTGTGCCCGTTCCGGCAAAGTCTTTGCTGTAGCGCAAGCGCCAGGACTGCCCCTTGCTGGCCTGCTGTTTTTTGAGCAGCGCCTTGGCGCGCGTCACGTCGATGGAGAACGCGCCCAGATCGCCAAAGTTTTTACCGGTGCCCAGCGCCTGCGACTGATAGTGGCTGCTTTGCTGCACGCCACCGTAGGCGGTGAAACCGTACGGCAGGCCATAAATCACGCTCCCCTGGGCGAAGGGGGTCTGCTCCACGTCTTTGTCATAGGAGCGGTAGCGCCCGGCAGTGACGCTGTACTTCAGGTGCTTTTCGCGCTGCAGCACCGGAACGGAGGCGTAGGGCACCACAAAGTGACGTTCGCTGCCGTCCGTCTCCTTCACGGTGACCTGGAGATCGCCGCTGCTGCCGGTGGGGTACAAATCGTTGATTTCAAACGCACCCGGCGCAACGGTATTTTGATAAATGACGTAGCCATTCTGACGTACCACCACCAGCGCGTTGCTGTGGGCGGTGCCGCGGATGATTGGGGCGTAGCCTTTTTCGCTGTCGGGCAGCATATCGCTGTCGGAATTGAGCTGCGCGCCGGTGTACGGGACGCTGTCAAACACGTCTGCCGGAGAGCTGCTCTGGCCTACGGTCAGGTCGCTTTTTAACGCCACGATGTCGCGCTGGGCGTACGTATAGACCGAGTTAAAGGACTGCTCCTCGTCGTGGCCGCTGGTGCTGCGGTTCCAGGTCGAGTAGTTGCGCAGGCGCCACGCGCCGATGTTCAGGCCCGGGCGCAGGTTGACGTACTGGCTGCTGTTGTCCTGTTCGCCCTGCTGAAGCGCATGGCTCTGGCTGGCGCTGGCGCTGTAGTTCAGGATGCCGGCGGTGATCCCCTCGTCGAATTCCGTTGGGTCAATATAGCCGCGGGGAACCTGGCCGAGGGCGGACTGCGGAATGCTCAGCAAAAGCTGCTGGTTGCTGACGCGAAACGTCGCCGACGCCGCCGGTATGGCCTGCAAATCCGCGCATTTGCCCTTCGCGGCAAGCTGAGGGTAGTCGTCGGTTTTAATGCCCAGGCTTTTTAAATCGGCCAGAGTGAAGCAGGGCTGCAGGGAATTATCCCCGCTAGCCTGCATTTGCAATGTAAAGGTCACGTCGCGGGTATCGATTTTATTATTATTGATAAAGATCGTGACCTGATATTTACCCGGTGCCTGTCCCGGGCCTTTTTCATAAATAGAGAGATCGGTTTTTCCCTGCTGCGGATTATCGACATCCAACAGCGCCGGATTAAAATAGTCATCCGCCCGCGTTTGCTGCGAAAAACATACGGCCGCTAACCCGCATAACAGGGTCAGCAGCGTAAGCATCCGATAAACGGAAGGCAGTTGCCTTCTTGGGGTTGAAGAATACGTAATCATAAGATCCGCTGTTGGATAATGTATTAACGCAGGGAAGCAGAGAGCGTTTTGCTGATGCTGCCGTAGTCAGTAATAATTGACCACGACACGGTTGAGCCGCCGGTATTGGCAGGCAGCGCAAAATGGGTTTCGGTTTTAGGCACGGCCCAGGTGGCTTTATCGATCTTATGTCCGTTAAGGGTGACCTTCTGGAAGTTCATATAAAACGGCGTGGGGTTGTTAACCACCAGGTCATTGCCTTCCCGGCGCCACTCAAGCTTATCCGCCACGTCTTCGGGTTTACCCTTGATCGAGGCCGGACGGTACATCAGCTTGATGCGCGTGTTAATGGCGATTTGCAGGGTATTCTCGCCCGCGACCGGTTTTGAAGAGGGGATGGCCTTAATATTGAGCCAGAACAGCGACTCGCGATCTTCAGGCATATTTCCGCCGGTACGTACGACGCGCAGAACGTTTTCCTGCTTCGCGTCAAGACGAAACAGCGGTGGCGTAATCAGAAACGGTGCTTTAGCCAGGTTTTTACCGCCAGAATCCGCCCAGGATTGCACCAGATAATCCGTTGCATCTGGGTTTGAAATACCGATAGAGGATTCCTTTTTGCCTCCCTGGTAGATCAGCCGCGTGCCGTTAATAATCACGCCCGCGTGTGCCGTTGCCGCTACCAGTAACAGTGTGCTGAGTAAATAACCGTGACGCATAGTTTTTTCTCAAATAAGGCAGGACTATTTCTTTTTTGCAAAATGAAATAGTCCCGGGTGAACAATATCAGTTATAAATAACCGTGAATGTTGAAACAGAGTTTGCCGGGCCAGCCGTGACGGCCGATCCGGTCTGAATATAACGCGCTGCGAACTGCAGATCGTTTACTGCCGTACCGGACGCCAGGGGATACTCTTTTGACGGGGTATATAAACTCACGGGCTGTTCAGAAGAATCGATCAGCTGAATAGCCACGCCGGTTGCGGCATCGGTATCCGGCGTTAACGCCAGGGTGCTGTTATTATTGGCATCCGGGGTGCCGCCAAAGTTAATCGCTGCCGTTGTCACGGTTTCCGGGCAGTTTTTTAACTCAATATCAAACTTCGTGGCGGTGCTGGTGGAGCCGGCACCGGTAAAGACCGTCTTCGAGACTTTGCCCAGCGTCACGTTCAACGGGTTACTTAAACCATTTACAACCTGACAGGCGGAATCAATGATTTCGCCCGTAAAGTTGATCTGTCCTTCACCGTCTGTGGCTGCAAACGCGGATGCCGAGCAGCCAACCACCGACGCGATAAAGAGACCTAACGCAATCTTGTTCATAATAGTTCCTGGTGTGTGGGTAAAAACGTGCCTAAGGTTTTTGCCCGTTGACCTCAATAAATTCCGCTCGTTATTTAATCAAAAAATGAATGGCTAAGAATCTTCTATAGACATCACAAATAATTTAACGAGTGCTTGCATAATTTTTTTCTTCGTAAAAACAGGCGTCTCTGACGGTGGGGATAAAAAGCTATCGGGCAGGACTTCATCGGGGATATAGTGGTAATAAGAGGACGTTTCAGGAGAGATACCGTGGATTATCGTAAAATTATCAAAGAGGTAGGACGTGGTAAAAACCATGCCCGCGATCTGGATCACGAGACGGCGCGAGCGCTCTACACCCGCATGCTCAACGGTGAGGTTCCCGATCTCGAACTCGGCGGCATACTTATCGCCCTGCGCATTAAGGGGGAAGGCGAGGCGGAGATGCGCGGCTTTTACGAGGCGATGCAGGCGCAAACGCTGCGCCTGACGCCGCCGGTCGCTAAGCCGATGCCGATCGTCATTCCCAGCTATAACGGCGCGCGCAAGCAGGCCAACCTGACGCCGCTGCTGGCCATTCTGTTACATAAGCTGGGTTTCCCGGTAGTGGTGCACGGGGTAAGCGAAGATCCGACCCGCGTGCTGACGGAAACGATTTTTGAACTGCTGGGGATCGAACCGACTCTCCACGCCGGGCAGGCGCAGGCGATGCTTGATAGCCATCATCCGGTCTACATTCCCGTGAGGGCGCTTTGCCCGCCGCTGGAAAAGCAGCTCGCTATGCGCTGGCGAATGGGCGTGCGTAACAGCGCCCACACCCTGGCGAAGCTGGTCACGCCGTTTGCTGAAAACGCCGCGCTGCGCCTGTCCAGCGTTTCGCACCCGGAATACGTGGGGCGCGTGGGGAAATTCTTTGAAGAGATTGGCGGCAACGCGCTGCTGATGCACGGCACGGAAGGGGAGGTCTACGCTAATCCGCAGCGCTGCCCGCAAATAATGCTGATCGACGCGGCGGGAACGCGCATCGCGCTTGAGCGGGGGGAAGAGAACAGCGGCGTTATTCTGCCGGAGGCGAAAGATCCCTTCACCACCGCGAAGTGGATTGAGCAGTGTCTTGCCGGAAACGTGCCGGTGCCGCACTCCATCAAGCTGCAGATGGCCTGCTGCCTGCTGGCGACCGGGGAAGTGGAGACGGTCGAGGCCGGTCTGACGCGCGTTGAAGCGGCATTTTAGGCAAAAAAAAGCCCGTCCAGTGGCGGACGGGCAAGCAAGGGTAACAAACAACAGGGTCAATGAGGGTTGGAGCAGCTCACCTGAGGGTTTGGTGAGGGTACAGCATTCATTCAGGCGATTATTTGTAGATAACCGCGGTGCCGCTCAGCTTGTTATTGCCGTTAGCGGAGGTGATGGTGTATCCGCTTGCACCGGCAGCAGCCGCTTTCTCAGCCAGTTTGGCTTCCAGGCCGTCCAGCGTGGTGGCGCCATCAGCGCTGACCACACCAACTTTGTTCATATTCTGCGCCTGAGTAGAAGAAACCGGCTCAACGGCGAAGGCGCCGAAAGACAGAGCGGACAGGGCAACAGCAGCAACAGCATATTTGATGGTTTTCATAATTAATCTCTCGCAGGTGTTTCTGTTAAGGGGACGATGTCTCGTCGATGTGATAAGTATCACGGTTTTTCGCGAGGGATAAAATCGAAGAGAATTGACGTGGTCGCTCAAAAAAATTGAATGACAAATAACTTATTGAATATTAATAAATTCAAAGTACCGCTTTACACTTCTTGCGGATGCGCTTTACAGAAGAAAGGTGAATGGCACATTTTGCCACGCGGTTCGCTAAAAAGCGTGAGCGTAAAGGTAGGCCTCAGCAACGTTAACTTAGGTAAATGCAAGTCAACGTAACTGGCTGTCTTTCGATCCTCTGCGATTATATCCTGAATGTGAGCTGTTTTTCGAATCTTTATCCCGCTGGCAGGCAATGCATAACCTTACGCCCGGGATGGCTTTTTGGCGTGCCTCAGGAATAGGTTCTCCGCATTCTTCGCACTCCGTTAAGCTTTCACCGCGCGGAATTTCACCGCGGGTCCGCGCAACCGCATCTTCAATTGTACTGTTGATCTGTTCGTTAACAGCGTCGTCATTTGCCCAGCCGGAAGCCATGGCGTCCTCCTGATATCGGTTAAGCCCTACAGTTTAGATGGGGTTAAAAAATAAACAATCAAGGCGAAGAGGGAAGAGAACTGCACCCGTTGGACAGATGCAGTCTTACAGAAGAGGCAGGTTATTTATAAATGGTTGCCGTGCCGTACATATGGTTATCTCCGCCGGCGGCGTTCACCACGAATCCTTTTGCACCTTCCTGGCGGGCTTTTTCGGCGAGCTTAGCCTGAAGATCGTCAAGGTTGCTGGCGCGGCTCACCGAGACGGTGCCCGCAGGACGCAGCTGGCTGGTGTCAGTACTCTGGGTCAGTGACTGAACGGCCATGGCAGAGAAGGACGCGGTCGCCAGAGCGGCTGCGATAACAGCAAGGGTCAGGTACTTTTTCATAATCACATCCTCATGAGGGAACAACAGGTGATTCCCTATAAGTTTAGAAGCCAGACGAATGTGACTTAGCGCAAATATTTGATGATGATCTGCTTATTTTTTGAACGATATAAATTGACAATTTACTGACGGATCATAGACATAAAGGTAGTTGATTTATGGCGAGTTTTTGAGCGTCGCAGAGAAAGATTTACCGTTGGGCCAGCAAAGGGTATCTTACGCCGCTGTTTAAAGGAGAATGCCATGACTGCCCAAAAGCCGGGATTGCACCCGCGAAATCGCCACCGCAGCCGCTACGACATGAATGCGTTATGCCAGAGCTGCCCGCCGCTGCAGAACTTCATTGTTCAGACCCCAGCGGGCGAACCCTCGGTCAACTTTGCGGACCCGCAGGCGGTAAAAATGCTGAATAAAGCCCTGCTGGCGCATTTTTACGGTGTGGCGCACTGGGATATTCCGGAAGGCTTTCTTTGTCCACCCGTGCCGGGCCGCGCTGACTACGTTCATCACCTTGCCGACCTTCTTGCCGAAGGCAATGAGGGTGTCGTTCCGCAGCAGGCCACCATTCTGGATATTGGCACCGGGGCGAACCTGATCTACCCGCTCATCGGCGCGCACGACTATCAGTGGCGCTTTACCGGAAGCGAAATCGGTGACGAGGCCTTTGCCAGCGCGCAGGCGATTATCAGCGCGAACCCGGGACTCAGCCGCGCCATTCGCCTGCGTCGTCAGAAAGACCCGGCGTCGATCTTCAACGGCATTATTCACAAAAACGAAAGCTATGACGCCACGATGTGCAACCCGCCGTTCCACGATTCGGCGGCAGCGGCCCGCGCGGGCAGCGAGCGCAAGCGTCGTAACCTGGGGCAGGCTGAAGACGCCGCGCTGAACTTCGGCGGTCAGCAGCAGGAGCTCTGGTGTGAAGGGGGCGAAGTGGCGTTTATCCTGCGCATGATTGCGGAAAGCAAACAGTTTGGTCGCCAGGTAAAATGGTTCACCACGCTGGTTTCCCGCGGGGATAACCTGCCGCCGCTCTACCGTGCGCTCACCGAAGCGGGTGCCGTTAAGGTGGTGAAAAAAGAGATGGCGCAGGGCCAGAAGCAGAGCCGCTTTATTGCCTGGACGTTTATGGACAACAACAAACGTCGCAAATAGCCCTCCGTCGTAGGCCGGGTAAGGCGAAGCCGCCACCCGGCAACCAGGCTACAGCGTCGGCTCCTGCGGCGGCAGCGGCGAGGCGGGTGGCGGCAACACCTGATACGTCTGTACCGGCATCCGCACGTTCGCCAGGTCAAAGTGTTTTTTCACCATGCTGTCGAGCGCAAAGCGCACCGTCCACTGCTTCAGCGGCTGGGTGGTGAACGACACGCGCAGGGTAAATGCCGTGTTCGTCAGCCCAACGATGCCGGCAAACGACGGCTCGCCAATCACCAGCCCGCGAATATCCTCCATCTGCATCAGCTCTTCTACCGCATCGCGCAGCGCCTGCTTCGCTTTATCGGCATCCTCATGACGATCCACATCGTAGTTCGCCACCACGGAACCGATGCCGCGCACAAAGTTGGCGAAGGTGGTGATCGAAGACCAGGGAATGATGTGGTACGCCCCGGTGTCCTGGCGCACGCCCACCGAACGAATCGACATCCGCTCCACGGTGCCGGTTAACGGCCCGATGGTCACCAGATCGCCGGTGTTCATCCCGTTCTCAAACTGGATAAAGACGCCGGTAATAATATCCTTCACCAGCGTTTGCGACCCGAAGGAGATGGCCAGACCCAGGGCACCGGCACCCGCCAGCAGCGGGGCGATATTCACGCCGATTTCCGAGAGCACAATCATGATGGTAATGGTGCTGATAATCACCGCCAGCGCGTTGCGGAACAGGGTTAACAGCGTTCTTGCCCGCGCGCTGGGCAGTGGCCTGCCGTGAATATCCGATACCAGACGGTTCTCAATCAGGCTCGCCAGCAGCGTCCAGCCGACGGCAGAGAAGAACAGGATCAGGGCGATACGAATTAAAATATCGACCGTCTTTTCGCCCGCGCCGTTGTGCAGCCAGTTCCAGAAATCAAACAGGCTCCACGCATTCAGGAGCAGCATAATCGCCACGCAGACGGTGAGAATGCGCGCCACCTTGAGCGACACCGACATCCAGCCGTTAACCCGCTTTTGCAGCTCCGGGTAATTCCGCTGTACCTGCGGCGACAGGGTGATGGTTTTCGAAATCCAGCGCGACAGCAGGCCGGACACAAACGCCGCGATGCCGATAATCGCCAGGCTTTTGAACGTCGCCCCCATCATAAATTTCAGGCTATTTCCCGGGTCGAACAGCGAGAAGAAGCACAGCACGATGAAGTAAGCGCTTGCCAGCCAGTGCCACACCAGGGCGAACGCGCGAATAAAGAGGCTAAAGAACGACAGGGAGCGATCGGCCAGATGCAGCAGGCTCTCCGTGATGGTCTTTTTATTGTGGAAGATCAGGTACAGCGACCAGACGGTGATGCAGAGCATGATAATGACGTTTGCCAGCGCGCCAAACTGGACGTTCACCTGGTTGGAGATGATCGGCACGGCAACCAGCAGGCCGTAGCCAATCAACCCGCTGAGCACGCTGAGGCGAAGCGCCCAGTACTTCGCGGTTTCATCCCGGATGGAGAAAGGACGCAGCGCCGGGACGCGCGGACAAAAGAGCAGCCGCAGCAGCGCCTTGAAGAACTCAATCAGGGCAAAGGCATTGAGGAAAAGCGACTGCTGAAAGGCGATGGTTTTATTGCCCGCGTTCAGCCTGTCGGCCAGCAGCTGGCCTAAGAACAGCGTCAGCGCCAGCAGCAGTAAGTCGATGATAAACGCTGAGGCTATCATTAACGGCAGGTGCAGCCAGCTGCTCTTCTGCTGATTCTTTCTGCGTCCCCATTGCCCCATTTTGCGGTACAGCGGCCACGCGCACAGGCGCACCAGCCAGTAGAACAGGAATACTGCACCGGCCAGCATCAGGAACTGCGTGGCGGCGGCGGTGAACGTTTGTGGGTTGAACGGCTTATGCGGGGAGCCAATCAGGTTGCGGTAGAGCTGAGCAAAGCGCGAGGAGAGCGCTTCACCATAGTGTCGGCTCACGTCGGTGACGTTTTCCAGCACCGTTTTTTGCTCTTCCACCTGCGGCGGGGTGAGGGTGGGCACCGACTCCTGCGACGGCGTGGCGGCCACTTTCCGCAGCTGGCCAATCAGTTCCTGCCGGGAGGAGTCGTTCTCAAGCACGTCGGCAAGGGCGCCGTAGGCGGCTTTTTTCTGTTCGACATCCGGTTCCGGAGGGGGCGTAGTTTGCTGGCTGGCAGTTGTTGCGGTGGTCACGCCGGGGATGGCGACGGCGAACGATGGCGCACTAAACAGGCTAATCAACAGCAACAGGATCCACGGCACGGCGCCCTCCGGTGAAAATGTCGAACAAAATGATAAGTATAGAGGTCGGGGCGAGGTGGGGGATTTTTGGGAACAATCTGGCGTAAAAAAGCCGGGCATGCCCGGCTTACGTGTGAAGTGAATAATCAGGAGACGTGCTGCAGGAACTCCTGCAAACGCTGGCTCGGCGGGTTCGCAATCAATTCCTGCGGGTTACCGTCTTCCGCGATGCGGCCTTTATCAATGAAGATCAGGCGGGAGGCCACTTTCTCGGCAAAGCCGATTTCGTGGGTCACGATAACCATCGTCATCCCTTCTTCCGCCAGATCCTGCATGACCTTCAGCACCTCGTGGCGCAGCTCCGGGTCGAGTGCTGACGTTGGCTCATCAAACAGCATCATTTTCGGTTTAACCGCCAGGGCGCGAGCAATCGCCACGCGCTGCTGTTGACCGCCGGACAGCTCGGAAGGGTAGTGGTGCGCGCGTTCAGCCAGGCCGACCTTCGCCAGCAGATCTTTGGCCAGCGCTTCTGCCGCCGCTTTGCTGGCGCCGCGCACGCGCAGCGGGCCAAACATCACGTTCTCCAGCGCCGTGAGGTGCGGGAAGAGGTAGAACTGCTGGAACACCATGCCCGCTTCCTGACGAATCAGACGGTCGTCCACTTTCGGGTCGTTCACCTTCAGGCCGTCGACGATCAGGTCGCCGCTGGTGATCTCTTCCAGCTTGTTGATGCAGCGCAGCAGGGTGGATTTACCGGATCCGGATGGCCCGATAATCACCACCACTTCACCCTGCTGGATGTTCAGATCGATATTGTGCAGCACCTGGGTTGGGCCAAAGTGCTTGGAAACGTTTTTAAATTCAATCACAGGATTTTCATCCTTCTTTCAAGACGACGCAGAACAAAGCTCAGAACCAGAGTAATGATCAGGTAGACAACGGCCACCGCACTCCAGATTTCCAGCGCGCGGAAGTTGCCGGCAATGATCTCCTGCCCCTGACGGGTCAGCTCGGCCACGCCGATAACAATGAACAGCGACGTATCTTTAATGCTGATGATCCACTGGTTACCGAGCGGCGGCAGCATGCGGCGCAGCGCCAGCGGCAGAATAACGTGGCGGATCGTTTCGCGACGTGAAAGGCCTAACGCCAGACCCGCTTCACTGAAGCCTTTATGAATCGACAGCACCGCACCGCGGGTAATTTCCGCAATGTAGGCGCCCGAGTTGATCATAATGGTCACGACGGCTGCGCTGAACGGGTCGATGCGCAGATCGGTGAACGCCATCGGCAGGGCGAAGTAGATGAACATGACCTGCACGACGATGGGGGTGCCGCGGATCACTTCGATGAAAACCAGTGCGATGTGGTTTGCAATCCAGCCGCCGTAGGTGCGGGCGAAACCGGCGACAAGACCGATAATCAACCCGCCAACCAGACCCAGGACCGAAATCCACAGGGTCATTTTAGCGCCTTCAAGCAAGAGTGGAATGGCAGGCCAGATGGCGCTCCAGTCAAACTGCATGATGTATTCCTGTATACCGTGGTGAAAAACGAAAAACGTAGGCCCGGCAAGCGGCAGCGCCACCGGGCGTTACAAACCTGAATTCAGGTAAAATTATTTAGGCTCGGTACCGAACCATTTTTTGTAGATTTCGTTATAGGTGCCGTTCTCTTTCAGCGTTTTCAGCGCGCCATTCACTTTGGTGCGCAGGTCGTCGCTGCCTTTCGGGAACGCGATACCGTACTGCTGGGCTTCCAGAGACTCGCCAACGGCTTTGAACTTGCCGTTGCCAGCGGTTTTGATGAAGTACAGGATGTTAGGCGTGTCGTGCAGAACCGCGTCGGCACGGTTGGTGCCCAGTTCCATATACGCGTTGTCGATGTTCGGGAACTGACGCAGGTCTTTGGTTTTGATATTGGCTTTCGCGTAATCAACAGAACCGGTGCCGCTCTTCACTGCCACCACTTTGCCGTCGAGATCTTTCACGCTTTTTACGTCGTTATTATCGGCTTTGACCATCACCAGCAGGCCGCTTTTGTAGTAGCCGTCAGAGAAGTCGATCGCTTTTTTACGTTCGTCGGTGATGGTGATGCCCGCCAGCGCCAGATCGACGTTCTTCGTTTGCAGCGCCGGGATGATGCCGCTGAAGTCCATCGGCTTCAGGGTGTAATCCAGCTTGAGCTCTTTTGCGACTGCGGCCCACAGGTCCACATCAAAACCAACGTATTTATCACCCTGTTTGAATTCAAACGGAACGAACGCCGTGTCGGTCGCCACAACCAGTTTGTCGGCAGCCTGAGAAGACACTGCAAAAGCCAGGGTAAGTGCAGCCAGTGAAACTTTTAATACAGACTTCATAGCATTTCCTTTTATATCCACGGGGCGATCCCCTGCGAGAACAGGTGGCACAATGAAAAAATCGTGCCAACTTTACAAGCTGTTGTTTTGCAAAGGGGATGATGTCACGCATTGCACAATAAACGGGGCAATGAGGTGTTGTTGCACCAAAGTAGAGCACTGTTTTGGTGCACTCCGTTTGGCTCAACTGATGGGGAGATATTTAGCGTCCATTCTGACGAAAAAACAATCTTTCGTTAACGGTTGTGTGAGGTGATTATTACAATTTCTTCACTTTTGCACGGTCTCAGGCAAAAAGTGTGCACCATAGATGTGCAAAACCCTCACCGGAGGGCGAGGGTTTGATAGAAAATTCGTATGGATTACTCGATGTTAGATTCGATAAACCACAGGAACTGATCCAGGTCGCGGGACGCGGCGGTGAAAATATCGGCAGTATCTTCGTCTTTGGCTTCGCCAATCGCTTTGCGCACATCGTTTGCCACAATCGCGTAGCGGTCCGCCAGCTCTTTCAGGTGATCCTGCACGGTATGAATATCCAGCGGGTAACTCTTCAGTGGCGTTTTGCTGTTAATCACCTGCGTGGTGCCCAGCGCTACGCCGCCTAACTGAACGGCGCGTTCAGCCATCGTGTCGAGGTGGGTAACCAGTGCTGTGCGGAAGCCATCCAGCATTTCATGAACGGCAATAAAGTTTGCACCGCGCATATTCCAGTGGGCCTGTTTGGTGATCAGCGAAAGATCGATGAACTGGATCACCTGGCGATTCAGCAACTCAATGGTCGCCTTTTTGTCGCTATCCGATACATCGTTACGGGTATAAAGCAGATTAGACGCTTTCGTTTTCACCAGTTTAGCGGTACTCATAATCTCATATCCTCTTGATGTTTATGTCCCAGGTAATTACGGAACTAAGTATAGCACCGGATTTTTTGTCTGCGGTTTGGCTGTGCCTATCGGTTTAATAGCGAGAAGGAGGTTGTGAATTTAATCTATTGATTATTATTGATAATTTTAAAATTGATACAGATCAATCTTAATTTCAGGATCGGGGAGAAAATTCAGAGGGATATTTTGAAAATAGCGCAAAGTGTGTAAGAAATTATAACGAGCGTCTTTCTGGCCTTTATTCTGCATGGCGTGGAGGCCATGCAGAATATATGGCCTTAGCGGATATCCACCTTCTCAACTTTAGGCTCCGGGCGCATGGTGAGCGTCGAGCCCATGGATGCCGCGATAATCGAGCAGAGCGCCAGCGTCTGGGTCAATGTCAGGGTTTCGCCAAGAAACACCATCCCGGAGATGGCGGCGAGCGCAGGCTCCATGCTCATCAGGGTGCCAAATATGCGTGTCGGCAGACGCGTAAGGGCTATCATCTCCAGAGAATAGGGGAGTGCGGTAGAAAGGATCGCGACCGCCAGCCCGACGGGCATAACGGACCATTGCCAGATGGATTCGGTCGCCTGCGCCATGCCGATGGGCACAAACACGATGGCCGCAATCAGGGAGCCCAGCGCCACCGTTGCCGGACCGTACTCTTCGCCTGCACGCTGGCCGGTGAGGATATAGACGGCCCAGCAGGCGCCTGCACCCAGCGCCAGGGCGGCACCCGTCAGATCGACCTCAGCGACGCTCTGGCCCAGGGGAAGCAGGAACCATAAGCCCAGAACGGCTAACACGACCCAAATAAAATCGACCGGGCGACGGGAGGAGAAGAGCGCCACCGCCAGCGGGCCGGTAAACTCCAGCGCGACGGCAATACCGAGCGGTATCGTCTGGATGGAGAGGTAAAACAGGTAGTTCATCGCCCCCAGGGAGAGCCCATAAAACAGCAGGGGTAAACGCTGCTCTTTTTTGAAGCGCAGACGCCAGGGTTTAAAAATGATCACCAGTATTGCCGTGCCCAGCGCAATACGCAGGGCGGTCACCCCGGGCGCGCCAACCAGCGGGAAAAGCGATTTTGCAAGCGAAGCGCCGCTTTGAATGGACAACATGGCAATGAGTATGACTGCGACCGGCAACCAGACCGACGACGTGCGGGATAACCCAGGCATCCTTTCTCCTGTCAGCTTATGTCAAGTGAAGTAAAGGTTGCAGTGTAAAGGAAATATGCGGCTACGGTTGAGGTACGGTTGAAAAAAAAAGCCCGTCAAATCCGTAAAATGATGACGCGCTGGTGGATTTATCGCCTGTCAGATTAGGAATAATCTGGATGAATGTAACGGCGCGTACGCGCACTATGCGCATTTAGTAGTGAAAATTGCATGTGATTTGAAAGAGATAGCTGATGCTGGAAACGTTCTGTTACAGGAAAAGTTTCATTAGACATCACGAATCACAAAGAGTTTCGCAAATTTTTTTGATATATTTAAAACTTACGGACTTACTTGGATCACATTTGAGGTGGTTATGAAAAAAATTGCATGTCTTTCAGCACTGGCCGCTGTACTGGCTGTTTCCGCAGGTACCGCTGTAGCTGCGACTTCTACTGTTACTGGTGGTTACGCTCAGAGCGACTATCAGGGCGTGATGAACAAAGCTAACGGCTTCAACCTGAAGTATCGCTACGAGCAGGATAACAACCCACTGGGCGTGATCGGTTCTTTCACCTACACCGAGAAAGATCGTTCTGAAAACGGCGCGTACAACAAAGGTCAGTACTACGGTATCACTGCTGGTCCAGCTTACCGTCTGAACGACTGGGCAAGCATCTACGGTGTTGTGGGTGTTGGCTACGGTAAATTCCAGCAGACCGAAAACCAGGGTCTGAACCGCACTGCAAGCAACAGCGACTACGGCTTCTCCTATGGCGCAGGCCTGCAGTTCAACCCAATCCAGGACGTTGCTCTGGACTTCTCCTATGAGCAGAGCCGTATCCGCAACGTTGACGTTGGCACCTGGATCGCGGGCGTAGGTTACCGCTTCTAATCACTTCGGTGATTAAATAAAAAATCCGCCCACTGTGGCGGATTTTTTTTTCAAGTTCAAAGCAAAACGGCAACCTCAGGTTGCCGTTTTTAGTGTTTATTCCCTCTACCCGTGGTCTGAGGGATCCCCACAAAATAATGCCTGCACGGACGACCCCCTCTCCCTTGAGGGAGAGGGCTGGGGTGAGGGGGAACATACGGCTGTGGAGGTCATTCCGTTCACTTTATGTTCCTTGCTACTCTGTAACAACATGACCGGTGAACGTGCCAGGGTGGCTCAATCGCCACCACCCTGGCGACCCGGGCTCCCGGCGGTAAATCGCCGCTTCGCGGTGCCCTCAGCTTATTCCTTCCGGCTTATCGGGGACGGGCGGAGGTAACGTCCCTGTAAAGCCCGCCCTCTCGGCGCATCCATGCGCCTCGCCCCGGCCTGCAGGAAACGCTTCGGCGATTTACAGCCGGACCAGGTCATTGCTGTAAGGCATTCATAATCCTGATGCTAGATACGTCGCTTCAGGTAAAAAAATTACTGGGGATTCCCCAGCCCCGTGGGAGAGGGCCAGGGTGAGGGCATCAGACCGCTCAGCTTACTTACTCTTAATATCAAAAATATCCGTACCCAGATGGTTGTAGTCAACTTTCTGTAACTTAAAGTTGGTAACGTAAACTGGGGGAGCTTTCTTGTTAGAGACAAACGGGTAAGCATTTTTTATCTGCTCGGCCGTAATCCCCGTCCACTGTGAGAAGAACTGCAGGAAGTCATTTGCCGAACGACGCGCTTTAATAACGCGATGCGTTTTATCATCGCTCGACAGCACCATAAACGGCACCTGGAAGTTCTGCTGGAACTTGTCATCGTGTGCCAGATACTGCACCTCTTTGCCGCGCTCCTTAAACGCCAGCCCGTGATCCGAGAAATAGACCATCGAGAAGCTGTCGCCCGTGTTGCGTAGCTGATCGTAAAGCTTGCTGAGCAGGTCGTCGGTTTGCGTCATGGTGTAGAGATAACAGGACGTCTCTTTGGACTGCACGAACTCCGCATACTTGCCGCCGGTCCGATCGCAGGCCTGCGGATGGGACCCCATCAGGTGCAGGACGATCAGCTGCGGCTGCGTACGCGGGGTGGCGAAGACCTGGGCCGTCATCTTCAACAGCGCCTCGTCTTTGGTGTTTTTGTCGGCTTCAAAGTCGCCGTTTTTCAGGAACTGCACCTCGTCAGCACGTTTGGCGATACTGGCGATAGCCGTATCGTATTCGCCAATTTGCCCCTGATTGGAGAACCACCAGGTCTGGTAACCGGCGCGGTTTGCCAGAGTGACAAAATTATCCTGATACTGAGGTTTACCGTCGACGACCCGGTTAAGCGTCAGGCCGAGCGATTTCTGCGTCGAGCCGCTGGCCGCGACATAATCGGTAAACAGCGTGCCTTTGACCGAACTCGCAAACGGGGTGTTATCCCAGTGTCCGCCGAAGGCGCCCATGGCATCGCGACGCGCGCTTTCGCCAATCACCACCACGTAGGTGTGATATTTCGGCTTAACGGCCAGCACGTTCCAGGTGTCTTTCATATTGGAAAGTTCGGCCATGCGCGCCTGCTCGTCGAGAACCTCTTTATTATTCACCACGACGTCTTTCACGAAGCGGAATACCGGATAGCCGATATTAATAAGCCTTAGCTTGCCGTCCCAGGGAATATTCTGGATGGGGGCGACGAACGCCACGGCAACGCTGAATACCAGACAGAGTAGTTCGATCTTACCCCAGGACTTTTTCTCGCCCGACTGGCGGCGGATGGCGATAACGCCCAACGCGAAGATAAAGAGCCCCACCACGTAGCTGTACCACGGGAAGATGGTCAGGATCTCCGTCGACTCTTCCATATTGGTCGAGTGCAGCGCCAGCAGGGTATTAAAGTTTGGTGAGCCGTAAGCCTGACCAAACGGAAAATAGAGTGCAGCAACCAGCGAACAGATCCCGATTAACGCTTTTTGCACGCGCGGCGCAGAGCGCCACAGCACGTGCAGAATGCAGGTGAAGGCCACCGCGTAGAGCAGACTAAAGGGATAACCCAGCGCAAAGTTAATCAGTAATGACTGCAAAAAGTAAAACCCCGTCCACGGGCTTAAGGCCCGGCTGCGGGTCACAACGGTATCTATCAGGGTTACATTCATAGGTCACTATCATGGATGAAAACGCCATGTGCTCACCCTGGCGTCAAGGGTCATAACCTGCCTGACAGTGCGTGGAGAGGGAATGGGGTCCGCTTCAGCGAGCCGCAAATTGTGCAGGGCTGCAAGAAGATAGTGCGAGCGCTAAAGAATATCAACAGTTGCTAAGCAGATGTTTTGCGAAGGGGATTGCAAATCCGTAAAAAAGATCGGGAATAGGGCGGCTGGAAGCCAGTTTACTGCGAGATTGTGACGAAAAAATGAAGCGGCGTACCGCAACGCCGCTTAGTGGGAAGGTTTGTCGTCCTGATGCGGTTTGCCGTTAAACATATCGCACAGCATGTTCAACAGCATTAAGCGCACTTTAAAGGGTGAGTGGGTAAACACGGTCATGCACCTCTTGAATTCGTTCATAAGACCTCCTGAGTTTTGATCCCTTCGATCCGTGAAGGGTGACTGCATTACATACAGATATAGCACAGGCTATATTGTATAGCTATGGCTATTTCGTTAATTTTTTGTGCTTGCTTAGGGATGGTTTACAATGTGCGCTCTCGATACCGGGCGCTGGAAGCGTCACCCCACTGAGGAAGTACAATGAACCGTCGCGCAGGTAAGCCAACCATTAAAAAAACGACGCAGCTGGTGAATGTTGAAGAACATGTCGAAGGTTTTCGTCAGGTCCGTGAAGCGCACCGGCGTGAACTGATTGATGATTATGTTGAACTCATTTCCGATCTGATTCGTGAGGTTGGGGAAGCGCGCCAGGTCGATATGGCCGCCAGGCTGGGGGTGTCGCAGCCGACTGTGGCTAAAATGTTAAAACGCCTGGCCTCCGTGGGCTTAATTGAAATGATCCCCTGGCGCGGCGTGTTTCTGACGCCGGAAGGGGAGAAACTCGCGCAGGAGAGCCGCGAGCGCCATCAGCTTGTCGAGAATTTTTTACTGGTGCTGGGCGTCAGCCCGGAGATCGCCCGCCGGGATGCGGAAGGCATGGAACACCACGTCAGCGAAGAGACGCTGGTGAAGTTTCGCGAATTTACCCTTAAATATGGTCCCTCCGCTGAATGAAAATCCCCGGACTGCAGGCCCTGGCACGCGATCGTTTCTTCCATCTCTTACTCATCATTGGCGCAGGGTTAAGCCTCTTTGTGCCGTTTGCCCCACACGCCTGGCCCGCCGCGATTGACTGGCGCACCATCATTACCCTGAGCGGCCTGATGATGCTCACCAAAGGGGTCGAGCTGAGCGGCTATTTTGACGTGCTGGGTCGTAAAATGGTGCGTCGCTTTGCCACCGAACGCAGGCTGTCCCTGTTTATGGTGTTCTCCGCCGCGCTGCTGTCGACGTTTCTGACCAACGACGTGGCGCTGTTTATCATCGTGCCCCTCACGCTTACGCTGCGTAAGCTGTGTGAAATCCCGGTCAGCCGGCTCATCATCTTTGAAGCGCTGGCCGTCAATGCCGGCTCGCTTCTGACGCCGATCGGCAACCCGCAAAATATCCTGCTCTGGGGACGTTCCGGCCTGTCGTTCGCCGCCTTCACCTGGCAGATGGCCCCGCTGGCGCTGGTGATGATGCTGTCGCTGCTGGCGGTATGCTGGTTTGCGTTTCCGGATAAAAAACTGCAGTACCACAGCGGCACGGCGGGCCCGCAGTGGCAGCCGCGCCTGGTGTGGAGCTGCCTCGGGCTATACATCGTCTTTCTGTTCGCGCTGGAGCTGAAGGTTGAGCTGGCGGGCGTTCTGCTCGTCGCCGCAGGCTTTGTCGTGCTGGCGCGCCGCGTGCTGGTCAGCGTGGACTGGACGCTGCTGCTGGTCTTTATGGCGATGTTTATCGACGTGCATCTTCTCATCCAGCTTCCGGTGCTGCAGAACGTGCTGCACGGCGTCAGCACGCTGTCTCAGCCGGGGCTGTGGCTGACGGCGATCGGCCTGTCGCAGTTTATCAGCAACGTGCCTTCCACCATTCTGCTGCTCAACTACGTTCCGCCCGATACCCTGCTGGCCTGGGCTGTTAACATCGGCGGGTTTGGGCTGCTGCCCGGCTCGCTGGCAAACCTGATTGCCCTGCGTATGGCTAACGATCGTCGTATCTGGTGGCGCTTCCATCTCTGGTCAATTCCTATGCTGGTATGGGCTGCGGCGATCGGTTTCGGACTATTCCTTCTCATATAGTGCGCAATTTGTCAGTTTTTCCTGGCAAACGTATAGCAACGTCCTAGCTTTAGTGAACGGCATAGCGTGATGCCGCTCACTGACAGGACCGTTGCTGAACTATGGCTGAAGAACAAAACCCGCCTGCTGACGAGCAGGACAAAAACAATAATGAGCGTAAGCGCCCGGGCAAAAAACCATTAATTATCCTCGGCATTGTCGTGGTGGTGATGGTCATTGTGGCCCTGGTCTGGTGGCTTTTAACCCGTAACGAAGAGACGACAGACGACGCCTTTACCGACGGCGACGTGGTGACGATTGCCCCCAAAACGGCGGGCTACGTCACCGAGCTGCGGGTGCGCGATAACCAGCGCGTGAAAAAGGGCGATCTGCTGGTGGTCATCGATCCGCGTGACACCACCGCACAGCGCGATCAGGCCCAGGCCCAGCTTGGCCTGGCTATCGCCCAGCTGCATCAGGCCCAGGCGCAGCTGGCGCTCTCAAAAGTGCAGTATCCCGCCCAGCGTGACGAAGCCAAAGCGCAGGTGCTGAAAGCACAGGCCGATCTGGCGAACGCGCAGGCGGAGTACCGTCGCCAGCGCGGCGTCGACCCGCGCGCGACCACCCAGCAAAGCATTGATTCCGCAAACGCCCAGCTGCGCAGCGCCCAGGCTGGCCTGGCCAGCGCGCAGGCGCAGCTGGAAGTGGCAGAGCAGGTACAGCTGCAAATCCGCCAGCAGGAAACCAACGTGGAAGCGCGCGAGCGTCAGGTTGAGCAGGCTAAAGCGCAGCTGGAAACGGCCAACCTGAACCTCTCCTATACCGAAGTCCGCGCCCCGTTCGACGGGTTTGTCACCAAACGCAACGTGCAGCCCGGCACGCTGGTGCAGGCGGGCACCGCGCTGTTCTCGCTGGTTTCCACGAACGTGTGGGTGGTGGCGAACTTCAAAGAGTCTCAGCTCGAGCGCATGAAGCCCGGCGACAAGGTCACGGTGTCCGTCGACGCGTGGCCTGACATGGCGCTTGAGGGCCACGTTGACAGTATCCAGCAGGGCAGCGGCTCGCGCTTCTCTGCCTTCCCGGCAGAAAATGCCACCGGTAATTTCGTCAAAATTGTGCAGCGCGTGCCGGTGAAAATCGTCATTGATAAGGGACTCGATGCCAACAAACCGCTGCCGCTGGGCCTGTCGGTGGCGCCGAAGGTGACGGTCGAATGACGGATCACGGCCACGACAGCTGGAAACCCGCCAGCAATCCGTGGGCGGTGGCGATTGTCGTCACCCTGGCGGTCTTTATGGAAATTCTGGATACCACTATCGTCAACGTGGCGTTGCCCCACGTGGCGGGCTCGCTCTCGTCCAGCTATGACGAATCTACCTGGGTGTTAACCAGCTATCTGGTGGCGAACGGCATCGTGCTGCCCATTTCGGCGTTTCTGAGCCGGGTGTTTGGCCGCAAGCAGTTCTTCCTGATCTGCATCGTGATGTTTACCGTCTGCTCGTTCCTCTGCGGCATCGCCACCGAGCTGTGGCAGATCATCCTGTTCCGCGTGATGCAGGGCTTTTTTGGCGGCGGACTGCAGCCCACGCAGCAGTCGGTGCTGCTCGACTACTTCAAGCCGGAGGACAGGGGCAAAGCGTTCGGGCTTTCTTCCATCGCGATCATCGTTGCGCCGGTCCTCGGCCCGACGCTGGGGGGCTGGATCACCGACAACTACTCCTGGCGCTGGGTGTTCTTTATCAACATTCCGGTGGGGATTGTCACGGTGCTGGCGATCTATCAGCTGCTGGAGGATCCGCCCTGGGAGAGCAAGTCAAAAGAGAAGCTGAGCATTGACTGGACGGGGATCGGCCTGATCGCCCTGGGGCTCGGCTGTCTGCAGGTGATGCTTGACCGCGGGGAAGATGAGGACTGGTTTAACTCGAACTTTACCCGCACGTTCGCGGTATTAACGCTGATCGGCATCATCGGCGCGATTTACTGGCTGATGTATGCCAAAAAGCCGGTGGTGGATCTGCACTGCATGAAGGACCGCAACTTCGCTATCTCCAGCCTGCTGATGGCAGGTATGGCGATGATCCTGTACGGCAGCTCGGTGGTGATCCCGCAGCTGGCGCAGCAGGATCTGGGTTACACGGCGACGTGGTCAGGGCTGGTGCTTTCGCCCGGCGCGGTGCTGATCGTGCTGACCATCCCGCTGGTATTGAAGCTGATGCCGGTGGTGCAGACGCGCTGGATCATTGCCTTTGGCTTTACCTGCCTCGCTGTGTCGTTCTTCTGGTCGCGCACGCTGACCCCGGATATCGACTTCGAAACGCTGGTGCTGTTCCGCAGCGCCCAGTCGATCGGGCTGGGGTTCCTGTTTGTGCCCCTCACCACCATTGCCTTTATTTCGATCCCGAGACGGCTTAATGCCGACGCGGCGGCGCTGTTCACCATGTTCCGCAACGTGGCGGGTTCGATTGGGATTTCGCTGTCGACGGCGGCCATCACCGAACGATCTCAGGCGCACAGCGCGCATCTGGCGTACCACGCCTCGCCGTTTAACGAGCAGTTCCAGCTGGCGATACGCGAAAGCGCGCAGGCGATCCAGAACTTCACCACCCAGGTGGGTGACCCCACCGGCATCGCCACTGGACGCCTGTACCAGACCATGATTGAGCAGTCCCGTTTTCTGGCCTACATCGACGTCTTCACCATCCTGAGCGTCGTGGCCCTGTTGCTGATTCCGTTTTGTTTGTTGCTCTCGCCGGTTAAGAGCGAGGGGAGTGCAGGAGCACATTGATGATACACAGACGTTTACACCCCCTGATGATAATGATGCTGCTGGTGGGCTGCGCCGTTGGGCCGGACTACCAGCAGCCCGCACCACCTCCCGTCACGCACTGGAACGATAAGGGCGACAGCGCGGTGAAATCGCAAACGTCCTCCGCCGCGACCAACCCGCGCTGGTGGAAGACCTTCGGCTCGCCGCAGCTGGACAGCCTGGTTGAGCGCGCCATCGCCGGGAACCTGACCCTGCAGCAGACGGTGCTGCGCATCGCCGGGGCGCGCGAGCAGATTAACCAGGCGGGCGGGGCGTTTTACCCGTCGGTAAACGGCAATCTGCAGGCGACGCGCCAGCAGCTCGGCCTGGAAGGGGAGCTGAAATCCCACGGCGTATATGATCAGGTGGATAGCATCGATCCCAACCTGAAGGGCGCGCTGGGCCCGCTGACGCAGCCGATTAACCTCTACCAGGGCAGCTTCGACGCCCAGTGGGAAATCGACCTGTGGGGCAAGGTGCGCCGTCAGGTGGAAGCCGCCGAAGCGCAGCAGAAAGCCGCTATCGAGCAGCGTAACGACGCGCTGGTGTCGCTGGAGGCGGAAGTGGCGCGCGCGTGGCTGCAGCTGCGCGGGGCGCAGAGCGTTATCGCCACGCTGAATACCCAGATTAAAAGCGCCCAGCAGACGCTGGATCTGACCGAAAGCCGCCAGCGGGGCGGGCTGTCGCCGCAGATGGACGTGGAAAACGCCCGGGCGCAGTTAGGCAACCTTGAAGCACAGCTGCCGCAGTACCAGGCGCAGGAGCGGCAGGCGATGAATGGCCTGGCGATCTTGCTCGGCAAGCCGCCGGGCGCGCTGGATGCGGAATTGCAAAGCGTACAGCCGATGCCAGTCTTGCCGGATATCGTGCAGACCGGCATACCGTCGACGCTGGCGCGACGCCGTCCGGACGTGCGTGAAGCGGAGGCGAACCTGCATGCCGCCACGGCGCAAATCGGCGTTTCGGTGGCCCAGCTGTTCCCGAGCTTTACCCTCTCCGGTCAGTTTGGCCTGCGCAACAGCGAAACCAACTGGCTCACCGACTGGAGCAGCCACTTTTACAGCTTCGGCCCGCAGGTCTCCATCCCCATTTTCCAGGGCGGACGGCTGGTCTCCAGCGTCAAGGTGGCGCGCGCGCAGCAGGGGGCGGCGGTGCTGGACTATCGCCAGACGGTGCTCACCGCGCTTGGCGATGTCGAAAATGCGCTGGTGAGCTATCGCACCGACCAGCAGCGTGAAGCGGGGCTGGCGAAAACCATCGACGCTCTGCAAAACGCCTTCGATCTGGCGAGCGACAGCTACCGCCAGGGGATCGCCAGCTTTATCGACGTGCTGGACGCCCAGCGTCAGCTTGCCCAGGCCCAGCAGCAGCGCGCGCAGGCGCAGGTGCAAAGCGCGCTCGATCTGGTGGCACTCTACAAGGCCCTCGGCGGCGGCTGGGAACCGTATCAGCAGGTGCAGTTACCGGACTACAGCGTCTTTGGCGACGCCCCGCGCGGATAACTATTCAGAGGATTGGGCAAGAAACGGACAGGAACGCCACATTCGCGATGGCCGAGGGGCGGGTATAACTATCGGGTACCCCTTAAACGACATGCGAGGATTATCTTATGCGTTATCAAAAACTGGGCAATACCGGTCTGTTCGTTTCTGAACTGTGCCTCGGCACCATGACCTTCGGCGGTGAAGGCGGCATGTGGGGCAAGATTGGCCAGCTCCAGCAGAGCGAAGCAGAACAGCTGGTGGGCCGCGCGCTGGATGCCGGGATCAACTTTATCGATACTGCGGACGTCTATTCGGAAGGGCGGTCGGAGGAGATCACCGGTCAGGCGCTGAAGAACCTGAAGATCCCCCGCGAGAACGTGGTGGTCGCCACCAAAGTGTTCGGCGAAAAGGGGACGGCAGGGGTGAACTCGCGCGGCAGCTCGCGCTATCACATTATCAGCAGCGTGAAGGATAGCCTGCGCCGCCTGCAGCTCGATCATATCGATCTCTACCAGCTACACGGCTTCGACCCGGCCACGCCGATTGAAGAGACGCTGTACGCGCTGGATAACCTGGTGCAGCACGGCCACGTGCGCTATATCGGCGTGTCGAACTGGGCGGCGTGGCAGATTGCCAAAGCGCTGGGCATTTCCGAGCGGCTCGGGCTGGCGCGCTTCGCCTCGCTGCAGGCGTATTACACCATCGCCGGGCGCGATCTGGAACGCGAGCTGGTGCCGATGATGCAGAGCGAAGGCGTCGGGCTGATGGTCTGGAGCCCGCTGGCGGGCGGCCTGCTGAGCGGGAAATATGGCCGCGACGGGCAGAGCGAAGCCGGTGGTCGCCGTCTGGAGTTTGACTTCCCGCCGGTGAATAAAGATCGCGCCTTCGACTGCGTGGACGTGATGCGCGTTATCGCCGAAAGCAAGGGCGTCTCCGTCGCGCAAATCGCGCTGGCGTGGCTGCTGCATCAGAAAGCGGTGACCAGCGTCATCATTGGTGCGAAACGCGTTGAACAGCTGGACGACAACATTGCCGCAACCGGGATCCGCTTAAGCGAAGATGAGCTGAAACAGCTTGATGCGGTGAGCGCGCTGCCGCGGGAATATCCGGGCTGGATGCTGGAGCGGCAGGGGGAGTATCGCCGCAACCAGTTAGCGCAACAGTAACCTTTCTTTTCCCCGGTGGCGCTTCGCCTGCCGGGGATGAGATATAAGTAAATGACGAGATGCTGCTTTTTTAAAGGCAAACTGTATCACTATTGTAATTAGGACTTCAGGATGTCTAAGAACAAAGAAATGTGGTGAATGAAAAATAAAAGCTATAAAATGCAAGCCATGGCTAACGTTCTTAGTGTGGTTTCTTTAAGTGCAGAGCTCAATTCCGCTTCGTTTACTAGAAGTAAACTCTTCGCTGATCTGGCACTGGCCATACTTGCAGAGTGTTATTGCAGTGATGGTACGGGACCAATTTAATGGACTTGTTATTAATCAGCAGAATTTATTGTCTTTATTAGTCCCTCCTTCAAAATATTGTCAACATGGTCGTGAAAATCTGATGCGTGAGTATCAGGAGCATTTATTGTATTTGCAGCGATTATGCCGTTATTGTCAGGCGTCGGGCATTGGCGTTTGGTTGCAAGGAGAAGCTCTACCACGGGATGGGAAAATACAAGAAAAATATCCAGAATATGCTTTGATTGATAATATTAGCGCAGATGAAATTTTCTGGAAAAACTTTTATCAGCACGCACTCTTTGAAGCCCTGGAACAGCTATCCGGCATTGATGGAATGATTGTTAATCTTCACCGACATCAACCCTATAAAGCCAGCTGGGTTTCGACAATCCCATTTCTCTACCAAACCCTGCGAAGCCTGGGAAAAAAAATGGTCCTGCGTGACTACATGGAGGATGAGGCAGCATCGTGGCAATTAGTCAATGCGTTGCAGGTATTACCTCCGGATGTGAGGGTGTCAATAAAAGCAGTTGCTCATGGCTATCGCCCAGGTTTTGTCAATAACCCTTTATTGACTCAGCTTGAAGGTCGGATCAAGTGGATTGAGTTTGATATGTGGGGGCTGGAGTACGGCTGGACTCTACTACCGTGCTACTTATTAGAGGAAATTCAGGGCCGTCTTAGCTGGGTTGAGAGTATGGCTGGTGAGGAACTGGAAGCGATTACGGGACGGCTTAGTTGGGAATGGATCTCTAACAGTTCCCTGATTAACTCCGTAAATTCAGTGAACCTGCATGGCTTAGCGATGTTTGGCCGTGAAATATTTATGTCTGAGAAACAGGCGTTTCATTGCTGGCTCACGGATATGCTTGAGCGTAAGGTGGAGGCGGCTGAATTAAACATCTTTCATCAATTGTACGCCAACAGCTATGAATGGATGAGAAAGACCCCCTATATACTGGGACATGTTTTACACCATTTCAGCCAGGTCCCGGTAAACTATGCACAAGCCGTAAAACAACTGCAGTTTCATTTGCTTAAATCTGAGGATTATGCTGCGACGGTCTTGTTCCCGATAAACGATCCCGATGCCGGACGCGAACAGTTCCAGCAATTAGTGTTAGAGAAAGAACGAGCTATGTTTTTGGCACAAGACTCCCGTAACCGGCTCTTTCAAATAATACACTCCATTGAGATGTCGGATGAGAAAAAAGATTTATTCAAACGCGTCTGGGACCGCGTCCCGTACTACACTGAAATGTTCAATAGAGTCGCACGAAGTGTCGCTATGAAAATGATGGTCGATCGTTACGGCCATCAGAGTGGCATATCTTCATTTGAATTAAATAGTGAAATTAATGAACTGCGCCTTCTGGCGATTCGAATTTCTGGGTGGATTGATAAAGAAGAACAACAACAGCCACATTATCTGGCTATGCTATTTGATCCTGCCAGGCTACTTAGCCTGGCAGAAAGTTTGACAGAAAATTGATCAATTATGATCCGGCATTTTTTAATTGCTGATAAAAATCCCGCAATACATAAAATGCTTTTTTGCGCGTTACTTTATCTGCGGTAATCAGTCCCTTGCAATTGAATCCTTTCTGATAGGGATTCTGACGTCTTTCTGTACGGTAGTCATACAACAACCATGGGGTAAAACCGCGCACATAATTGAGTTTTGGCAGATACTGGGTCTGTTTGCGATAAACATCCGCCATATAGTTTTCCGAGAATGGCCCCGACTGAGGTGCATGTTCGCCCGGAACGCCCTCGGCACCAGTTTCAGTGATAACAACAGGCTTTGTTGGCGACGAGTTTTCACCGAGCACAATCAGATCGTCAAAATTCTCTTCGTACCAGCCGTAATACTCATTCAGACCGATAATATCAAGATAATCTGCCAGACGATCTTCAATCTTCATTTTTGCATGATTGACAAGGCAAGCGGCAGAAATCAAACGGCTGGGATCGGCCTTTCGGGCTGCGTCAATCAACATGCTCATAAAATCCAGGCGTTCATCGGTATCGGCATTCTCATTACCCACTGACCAGATAATTACGCTGGCACGGTTTCGGTCGCGATAGATTAGCTCCATCAACTGATTATGTGCATCACGTTGCGTTGTCGGATTTTCAAAATCTATCGCCCAGTAGTTTGGAATTTCTTCCCAGAGCAGCAAACCGACCTCATCCGCAATACGCGCGACCATCTCATGGTGGGGGTAATGCGCCAGTCTCAGGTAGTTGCAGTTGAGCTCTTTGGCATCATGAAAACGGCGGCGGATATCCGCTTCGTTGGTCATTTTTCCCAATAATACATCATCTTCGTGGCAATTTATGCCGCGTAGATAGAGCGATTTACCGTTGATACGGATATCCGTACCCACAACGTCAATTTGCCTGAAA
Organism: Enterobacter sp. PP-008-ECC_S150; assembly: GCF_045257065.1. Lineage (NCBI taxonomy): Bacteria > Pseudomonadati > Pseudomonadota > Gammaproteobacteria > Enterobacterales > Enterobacteriaceae > Enterobacter > Enterobacter sp. PP-008-ECC_S150. Next base: position 83,551 of record NZ_JBJHHG010000021.1, read on the forward strand.
CCCACGCGGTCACTGACACAGTCGCGCCCCAGCGATGCCATAACGCGATACAATTTAGGGTGTTCAGGAGACCAAATTTGCGGTTCAGCAGACAGGTTAGCTTCAGCAATGCCACTCACCACCGGAAGGGTAACGGAGATGCCAAGTTCAGCGAGAGAGAAATTCACCTCTCCCGCATCGCCTTCCACTGCTATTCTCACGGCTATTTTATTATATTTGCCGTCTGGAACTAAATAAACGAACAGATCCCTGATATAAGTTTGCGGCGTTCGAATAATATCAATTTCACGGTATATCCCGCCATAGTTGAACCAGTCGTTATTTCTCAAAGGTAGCCTGTCAGTAGTGCGGGTGTTATTCACACATAACATCACCACATTCTTTCCAGGCAGTAATACAGACGTTAATTCAGCGCAAAATGGGGTTGAGCCCCCATAGTGGTTGCCTATAAACTGATGATTGACAAAAAGTTTGCAATCGTAATTGGCTGCGCCAATACGTAAGAAAATACGTTCATCCGCGTCCTGTTTGAGGTAATCAATGTCCCGGGTGTACCACGCACTCCCTTCAAAATAAAACCATTTTTCTTTCATCATCTGCCAGCATCCCGGCACCGGAACGGTCTCCCCGGCAAAAGGATCGTAATCGTAAGGATCGCGACGTGTTTCAGCGTCACTTTTCTCTAAGAGATACCATTTTTGCCTTAATCCTGTGTCGTGAAGATCCAACGTAAAGCGCCATTCGCCACTCAGGCTTTCACGGTCTCGGCCACCCGTGAATAACAGATTAGTATGATTGAGATTCTGCTTATTATACGGTTGGTCATATTGCTCGTTATGTAAACATTCAACGGCATTTTCAGCCAGGTCCGATTTTTCCAACATGAGATATCCTTCATAAAAGAGGTGTTTCTGTAGAATAACGGCTCGAATTCAGACGCTGGAGCTGTTCCTCATAAACAGAAGGAAAGTTAAGTGATAAAAACATGTAAATGTGATGGAGGTCGAATAACGACAGGATTCTAATGTGATGCGCATCTCATAATTGCTTTTACTATGGTGATTTTGATCACATCTTCAACCCTGAGGCGCGATATGACTCACATAAAATTATGGCAGGACTTCAGGGATCTCACTTCTGTTTATTATCCGTCATGCATTCAGGCCGGGTAACGTACACTGGTTGAAATTAATTACTATGGGTCTGTTTGGATACGATTATTAAATCGTGACGGAGGAAATACTATGGGTCAGTTGCAGGGTGGTATCAGTAATGAAGCAGTAAATATTGGTTCTACAACCAGTCGATATCGATGGACAATTTGCGCGTTGCTCTTTTTTTCTGTCACCATAAATAATCTTGATAGATCTATATTAGGGTTGCTCGCCCCAATATTACAAAAAGACATTGGCTGGAATGAAATTGAATACGGTAATATAGTAACGGCATTTCAGGCTGCCTATGCCTTAGGTTTATTCCTGTGCGGACGTTTTGTTGACGTTTATGGCGCACGCCTGGTTTTACCTGTCGCATTGGCAATCTGGAGTTTAGCTGCGATGGCTCACGGAATGGTCGGTACCGTTATAGGATTTATCTACGCGCGAATCTTCCTTGGGCTGGGGGAGAGTGCCAACTTCCCTTCAGCTGTGAAGGTTGCTGCAGAGTGGTTCCCAAAACGAGAGCGTGCTTTCGCAACGGGTATTTTTAATTCGGGTTCCAACATCGGTAATATTTTCGCTCCTGTTATTATTCCATGGATAGCATTACAGTGGGGTTGGCGTGAAGCATTTATCGTCACCGGTGCCGTAGGGTTTATCTGGATTGCTTTCTGGTTAATATTATACGGAAAGCCGGAGAAAATTAAGAAGGTAAATAAAGAAGAATTAGCCTGGATTAATCAGGATGATGACGCCGATATTACAGTACAAACAACTCAAAAAATCAGCTGGTTGGGTTTGCTAAAGTATAAGCAGACCTGGGCATTCGCCATTTGCAAATTTCTCACTGACCCGATTTTCTGGTTCTTCCTTTTTTGGCTACCGAAGTGGCTGCATGACGCTCGCGGTATTGATATGGCGCATATGGCGATGCCCCTGGTATTAATCAATATTCTGGCAACGATGGGCGGTCTTGCAGGTGGCTATCTCCCTGCATGGATGGTAAACCGTGGTATGGCTGTCAATAAAGCGCGTAAAGCGACATTATTGTTATGCGCTACCTGCGTGCTTCCTATTTTACTGGTCTCGAACGTTTCCAATCTTTGGTGCGCTGTACTGCTGATTGGGCTTGCCGTCGCAGCGCATCAGGGCTGGTCAGTCAATCTTTATACCAGCGTATCCGATATGTTTCCAAAACAGGCGGTGGGTGCTGTTGTTGGTATTGGTTGCCTGATTGGTTCTCTCGGTTCAATTCTTTTTACGCAGGCCACAGGACATATTTTACAGGCAACTGGAAGCTATTGGTCTATTTTCCTGATGGGTGGTTTTGCCTATCTGCTGGGTTTCCTGATAATGCATTTATTAATTCCAACAATGTCAGCAGCTAAATTTAAATAATATTAACTATACAGGTACAGAACATGTCATTTACCGATAGTCTGTTAAAGGAACGTATTTTGGCAGCCAGAGAGAAAAGTCTTCTTTGGCTAAATAAAATGCAACTCCCCAACGCAACGGCAGGCGTATTACGCGTCAGCGAACTTCACCAGCCCGAGCAATGGCCGCAAATGCTTCTGCCGGGAACCTATGATGGCACGATGGCTCGCGTTTTATTGGGGGATGAGATCGCCGGGAAAGAAGCGCTTGCGGACTGGATATTGGGCCATCAGGGGGAGGACGGTTTTTTCCAGTTGCCGGGGTTGTGCTGGAACGAAACATGGAAAGGACCGGATGCTGAAAAAACGCGCCAGTACATGCGTTTTCATACAACCAATTACTGTATGGGGACGCTGGAAGTGCTGGATCAACTGGATAGAATCGAGCTGCCATTTTTGAAACCTTACCTCGACGCTCAGTATTTTTGGGCATGGTTAGGTCAACGTGATATGCGCGATCCCTGGCTGGAAGGTAATAATATCGTCAATATTGGAAGTTTTCTGTTACTCGAACAGCAGAGAGAACCGAACGGTCCTGCGGCTCAACGTTTGCAGGATATGATCTTCTGGCATAATCAGCAAAGCGAACCCTATTCAGGTTTTTGGGGGCCGGGTCAGCAGTACAGCCAGGAAGCTTTACTATTTGCGCTCTGCGGTGCGACGCATAATCTACATGTATTTTATGCACTCGATGAAAACATTCCCTATTTTAACCAGTCGATAAGCCGTTGCCTGGAACAACCACTAGCCATTCGCAGCAGCTGTATTGATGTCGATATTATCGATATTTTGGCGCACGGCCACGCGCGTTGCCCATATCGCAGCGATGAAATTGAGCATTGGCTCCGCAGTATGCTCGTGAAATTGTTGGACTTCCAGAACGCGGATGGTGGATTCCCGGACACCTTACTTGGCGAGCGAGGATATGATGGATGGGTGAAGGGATATAAAGAGCCTCAGGGACACAGTAATACGTTTGCCACCTGGTTCCGATGGATAGCTATCGCGATGATCGCCCACGTTTTATGGCCTCAATGGCAGGACTGGCGTTTCCGCAAGACGATCGGTATTGGATATTTTAAAAATCTGTTGAGGTGATTTTAAATTTCTTTGCCCATCGGTACAGAAATCGGCGAAAGCATTTTATTCCATTGAGCATGCTTTTGCCGATTCAACGATGGGCTGTGGCGGCAATCAGCAACCGTCTTTGCAGGTTGCCGCTGGATTTTGCTCAAGGACTCTTACCAGCAGGGCTCGGGGTTCTCTAACTACATCTGTTCCAATTGACAGTACTTGGCCGTCCCGTTCTGCTGAATACTTCGCGACAACATCACCGAACGCATTTCGCTGCAGGGCGACCTCCTGTCCTGCTTTTACCGAGTCGCCGGGTTTAACGAAAACCTCCGCAAACCCACCCGTGGTTGCACGTATTGAACTGATAGCATTACCAATATACCCAATAAACCTCAAGATGCAGGTTTGAGCACCTGAAAATGATCGTTAATTCGGGACGTCAGAAAACCCGCTATCCCCGGTAACGTATGGCTGAAAAATTCAGATATTGCATCCCTG
>NZ_JBJHHG010000022.1:0-81645 GCF_045257065.1 Enterobacter sp. PP-008-ECC_S150
GGCGGCTTTAGCGCGGTGGTCCCACCTGACCCCATGCCGAACTCAGAAGTGAAACGCCGTAGCGCCGATGGTAGTGTGGGGTCTCCCCATGTGAGAGTAGGGAACTGCCAGGCATCAAATTAAGTAGTAAGCCGGTGCATAAATCCGGTGGTTACAAGCAGTCTTCGGTGGAGCGGTAGTTCAGTCGGTTAGAATACCTGCCTGTCACGCAGGGGGTCGCGGGTTCGAGTCCCGTCCGTTCCGCCACTTATTAAGACATTAAGCCTGCCTAACTGGCAGGCTTAATGGCAAAAAACTTTAGGGGCGTAGCTCAGTTGGTAGAGCACCGGTCTCCAAAACCGGGTGTCGCGAGTTCGAGTCTCTCCGCCCCTGCCATATATAATCCTTTGCTTCGGCAAAGGATTTTTTTTGCCTGAAATACGGCAGAAAACGTTCTTCTTAATTTCAGCCAGCATCCCTGCTGGCCGTTATATCAATCCATTACATTGATTTTTAGAAGATCTTTTATCTGCGATTGCTTATCGCTGTTTTGCAGCCAAATCGCATACAGCGGCCTGGTGAGCGTGGTGGAATCCATCACGGTGTGCAGCCCCGCTTTAGTGTTTGCCCAGCGAACAGGTAGCCAGGTACACCCTTTCAGCAAGGGTAGCTGCTGGCAGGCGATCTCTGCAGAGCTGGTCGTTAGTTGCGGAACATCATCTGGCGCAATCAATCCCGTCTCGTGCTGCTGGAAATCCGGCCCCCATTCCAGCCGTAAATAGGTCAGGTCTGCCTTCATCATCGAAGGTTCAGAGGCATAAAGCGCCAGGCCAAACTGACCCACAATCTGGCTGCTAAATTCGTCCATCTTGGGGGCTTCAGTTGTGATCAACAGATCAAGCTGGCGCTCATGAAGTTGCTTAACCAGCGACTGCCGCTGTGCAATTCTCGCTTCGAATTGCAGGTGCCCATGGGAATGATACAGCCGGGTAAGCCACTGACTTAGCATGCATTCCCACAGAGAAGCGCTGGCACCTATCGAGAACTCATTGTGCCTCGAGGTATGTGCTACCTCTTTACGTGCTGCCTGCCAGGTATTCATGAGCGTTTCTGCGTAAGGCAGCAGTTTCTCACCCGCCGGCGTTAAGCGAATATTGTTGCGATGGCGGGTAAAAAGATTCACACCCAGTTGATTCTCCAGCTGTCGAATACGAAAACTGACCGCTGACTGCGTCAGGTAAAGGGCTTCAGCTGCTCGCCCAAAGTGGCGCGTTCTGCTCACTTCAAGGAAAGTTTTAAGCAATTCCGTATCCACATCTTTCTCCGCAAAATTATTTGTCGTTATGATTTAAATGTTTTGTTTTACACTCTGTCAAGCGTAACTAATACTCCGCGCCATAAATAGCTCGGCCAAAGAATTAGGAGCGTGTAGGATGGCGGAAAGCTTTACGACGACTAATCGTTTTTTCGACAATAAACATTATCCGCGCGGGTTCTCTCGTCACGGCGATTTCACCATCAAAGAAGCTCAACTGCTTGAGCGCCATGGTTATGCCTTTAACGAGCTGGATCTGGGTAAGCGTGAACCTGCTACCGAAGACGAAAAACAGTTTGTTTCTGTTTGCCGTGGTGAGCGTGAGCCGGAGTCTGAAGCGGAACGTGTATGGATCAAGTACATGGCACGCATTAAGCGTCCAAAGCGCTTCCATACCCTGTCTGGCGGCAAGCCGCAGATGGAAGGTGCAGAAGACTACACCGAGTCTGATGACTAAAATGAAGAGAAGGGGCTACGGCCCCTTTTTTATGCCAGTAGTTTCTGCAAATGCAGCAGCAAACGATCGATGGCTCGGTAGCTCAGCGCCTCCTGCAGGTGTTTCCTCTCAATGTCAGTACATCCCTCCACGTCAGCAATGGTTCTGGCCACTTTTAGCAAACGCTGCCACGCACGTATAGACAGCCCAAAGCGCGTTAACGTCTCCTCAAGCCATACTGCATCCTCACTGTTAAGTGACCAAAACTGCCGGATCCCAGTATTATCCAGCCGCGCATTCAGCTTGTCCTGACGAGCGTATTGCCGCATCTGGGCAGCCATCACCCGCTCGCGTACCACTGCTGAGCTCTCCCCCGTTATGCCCGTTTGCCTGAGCAGGCCCGGCGGAGGAAGCGGGATTTCGAGGGATAAATCGAAGCGATCGAGGAACGGTCCGGAAAGCTTTCCCAGATAGCGCAACGTTTGTTCTGGCGTACAGCGGTTATGGTTGCCCTGGTAATGCCCCGTCGGGCTGGGATTCATCGCCGCGACCAGCTGAAACTGCGCGGGATAGCTTATTTTGGCGCGCGTGCGTGAGATATGTATCTCGCCGGATTCAATGGGCTCCCTCAGTGCATCCAGCACGCGGCGCTCAAACTCTGGCAGCTCATCGAGAAACAGAATGCCATGGTGTGCCAGCGAGATCTCTCCCGGCCCGGGGATAGACCCTCCGCCGACCATCGCCGTCAGTGAAGCGCTGTGATGTGGGGAACGAAAAGGGCGACGTCGCCACTGTTTTTGCAACGACGTAGAACCGATCAGGCTGTATATGGCGGCGCTTTCCAGCGCTTCACGATTATTGAGCGGTGGAAGCAACCCGCTCAACCTGCTTGCCAGCATGGTTTTACCCGTACCCGGCGGACCAATCAGCAGAAGATTGTGTCCACCTGCAGCCGTAATCTCCAGCGCCCTTTTCCCTTGCTCCTGCCCCATAATCTCGCGGAGATCCTCCGGAGCATCCGCGATAACATCATCACATTCCTCCGGCTCGGACAGTTCATGTCGCCCCTCGAGCCAGGCACACACTTCCTGTAAATGCCCCGCGACGAGACACCCTTTCTCGGCAATAAGACTCACTTCTAATGCGTTTTCATTGGCCACAATGATTTGCCGCCCTGCTCGTATGGCCTCCAGCGCGCCCGAGATCGCACCGGGAACGCCTCTTAACGCGCCTGTAAGCGCGAGTTCGCCAACGAACTCATACGAGCCTAGCCGTGTCGTATTAAGCTGCTCAGAAGCCGCGAGAAGGGCAATTGCGATAGGTAAATCGTATCGTCCCCCCTCTTTAGGAAGATCGGCGGGGGCAAGGTTGATAGTGATCTTCTTCGCGGGGAAGGTATAACCGCTATTTATTATTGCGCTGCGAACGCGATCCCTGGCCTCTTTTACCGTTGTTTCTGGCAACCCGACGAGCGTGAGTCCAGGCAGGCCATTACTTAAGTGAACCTCGACGGAAATCAGCGGTGCCTTCACCCCGAGCGCCGCACGCGTATAAACAACTGACAGTGACATTTGCACTACCTCCTGGTGTGACTATGCCAGCGCCTTTTTTGCCTGTTTAGCGTCATTTAGCGAATTTACGCTGCCTGTTCAGAGATTTTTAGCGCTTACTGCAACCCTTGCATAACCGTGGAAGCCTCCTCGCATACTGTAAAAAGTGCCGTTTTGTCGGTTAGAACTGCAGCAAAAAAATGAAAAAAATTCATTATCTATTTTCCGTATATAAAACAACGGTTTTAAGAAAAATGATTTGCGGGCTAATCAAATCCGTCATAAATAAATCTTGTGTTTAATTTAAAAACTGTGATACCTCTTTAGGTATTCCTTCGAACAAGATGCAAAAAGAACTGAAAATGACAGCCCTTCTACGAGTGATTAGCCTGGTCGTGATTAGCGTGGTGGTGATTATTATCCCACCGTGCGGGGCTGCACTTGGACGAGGAAAGGCTTAGAAATCAAGCCTTAACGAACTAAGACCCCCGCACCGAAAGGTCCGGGGGTTTTTTTATGACTAAAAAACGTAAATGAGGAGCAGAGAATGACGACTAGCACAAAATTCTGTTTCTCCCGATTTATGACGGGGAACTAACTATGAATGGGGCACAGTGGGTAGTACATGCGTTGCGCGCGCAGGGAGTCGAAACCGTATTCGGTTATCCGGGTGGCGCAATTATGCCGATTTACGATGCACTGTATGACGGCGGCGTGGAACATCTCTTGTGCCGACACGAGCAGGGCGCAGCGATGGCGGCCATTGGCTATGCCCGTGCGACCGGTAAAACCGGCGTGTGCATGGCGACGTCAGGCCCGGGCGCAACCAACCTGATCACCGGCCTGGCTGATGCGCTGCTGGACTCTGTTCCTGTTGTCGCCATCACCGGGCAGGTGGCATCTCCCTTCATCGGTACCGACGCCTTCCAGGAAGTGGACGTCCTCGGTTTATCGCTGGCCTGCACCAAACACAGCTTCCTCGTCCAGTCTCTGGAAGAGCTGCCGCGCGTGATGGCAGAAGCGTTCGACGTGGCAAGCTCCGGTCGTCCTGGTCCGGTTCTGGTCGATATCCCGAAAGATATCCAGGTGGCATTTGGCGATCTGGAACCGCACTTCTCTACCGTTGAAAACGACAATGCGTTCCCGCATGCAGAGGTTGAAGAGGCCCGTCAGATGCTGGCGCAGGCGAAACAGCCGATGCTGTACGTCGGCGGTGGCGTAGGCATGGCGCAGGCCGTTCCCGCCCTGCGCGAATTTATCGCAACTACCCAGATGCCAGCGACCTGCACGCTGAAAGGTCTCGGCGCTGTCGAGGCGGATTATCCCTACTATCTGGGCATGCTGGGGATGCACGGCACCAAAGCGGCAAACCTGGCGGTGCAGGCATGCGATCTGCTCATCGCCGTCGGCGCCCGTTTTGACGACCGCGTCACCGGCAAGCTGAATACCTTTGCGCCGAACGCTAAAGTTATTCATATGGATATCGATCCGGCGGAGATGAACAAGCTGCGTCAGGCGCACGTTGCGCTGCAGGGCGATCTCAACGCGCTGTTACCGGCATTGCAGCAGCCGCTGGACATCAGCGCATGGCGTCAGCACACCGCAGAGATGCGCACCGAGCACGCCTGGCGCTACGATCATCCTGGAGATGCTATCTACGCGCCGCTGCTGTTGAAGCAGCTGTCCGACCGTAAACCGGCAGATAGCGTCGTCACTACCGACGTCGGTCAGCACCAGATGTGGTCCGCGCAGCACATGACCTACACCCGCCCGGAAAACTTCATCACCTCCAGCGGGTTAGGGACGATGGGCTTTGGTCTGCCGGCAGCCGTTGGCGCGCAGGTTGCCCGACCGAACGATACCGTTATCTGTATCTCCGGTGACGGCTCCTTCATGATGAATGTCCAGGAGCTCGGCACCGTTAAGCGCAAGCAGTTGCCGCTGAAAATCGTCTTGCTCGACAACCAGCGCTTAGGGATGGTCCGCCAGTGGCAACAGCTGTTCTTCCAGGAGCGTTACAGCGAAACAACGCTCACCGATAACCCCGATTTCCTCACCCTGGCCAGCGCCTTTGGCATTCCTGGCCAGCACATCACCCGTAAAGATCAGGTTGAAGCGGCGCTCGACACCATGCTGAACAGCGATGGGCCTTACCTGCTTCATGTCTCAATCGATGAACTCGAGAACGTCTGGCCATTGGTACCGCCAGGTGCCAGTAACTCACAAATGATGGAGAAATTATCATGATGCAGCATCAGGTCGCCGTACAGGCTCGCTTCAACCCGGAAACCTTAGAACGCGTTTTGCGCGTGGTGCGTCATCGTGGTTTTCAGATTTGCTCTATGAATATGGAGACGGGCACCGACGCGCAGAACATCAGTATCGAATTAACCGTTGCCAGCCCGCGGCCGGTCGACTTACTGTTTAGTCAGTTATCAAAGCTGGTAGACGTTGCCCATGTTGCCATCTGCCAGAGCACAACCACATCACAACAAATCCGCGCTTAAGCGTGACAGGATGAAAAAATGACGACAAAAAAAGCTGATTACATTTGGTTCAACGGTGAGATGGTTCGCTGGGAGGACGCGAAGGTCCACGTGATGTCCCACGCGCTGCACTACGGTACCTCCGTCTTTGAAGGCATCCGCTGCTACGATTCTCACAAAGGGCCAGTGGTGTTCCGCCATCGCGAACACATGCAGCGTCTGCATGACTCAGCCAAAATTTATCGTTTCCCGGTTTCCCAAAGCGTCGACGAGCTGATGGAAGCCTGTCGCGACGTGATTCGCAAGAACAACCTGACCAGCGCCTACATCCGTCCGCTGGTGTTCGTAGGTGATGTCGGTATGGGCGTGAACCCGCCAGCCGGTTACAACACCGATGTGATCATTGCCGCGTTCCCGTGGGGGGCTTATCTCGGGGCTGAAGCCCTGGAGCAGGGGATCGACGCCATGGTCTCTTCCTGGAACCGCGTGGCGCCAAACACCATTCCGACCGCGGCGAAAGCGGGCGGTAACTATCTTTCTTCCCTGCTGGTCGGGAGCGAAGCGCGCCGTCACGGCTACCAGGAAGGTATTGCCCTGGACGTGAATGGCTACATCTCCGAAGGTGCGGGCGAAAACCTGTTTGAAGTGAAAGACGGCATCCTGTTCACGCCGCCGTTCACCTCGTCCGCGCTGCCGGGCATTACCCGTGACGCCATCATCAAGCTGGCGAAAGATCTCGGTATCGAAGTCCGCGAGCAGGTGCTGTCCCGCGAATCCCTGTATTTGGCCGATGAAGTCTTCATGTCCGGCACCGCGGCTGAAATTACGCCGGTGCGCAGCGTAGACGGTATCCAGGTGGGCGAAGGCCGCTGTGGCCCGGTCACCAAACGCATTCAGCAAGCGTTCTTTGGCCTCTTCACCGGCGAAACAGAAGATAAATACGGCTGGTTGGATCAGGTTAATCACTAAATATAAATTTGGGACGGCACGCACCGTCCCATGAAACAGTCAGACGGGAGTCAATAAAGCATGCCTAAGTATCGTTCAGCCACTACTACCCACGGCCGTAACATGGCGGGTGCCCGCGCATTGTGGCGCGCCACCGGGATGACCGACGCCGATTTCGGCAAACCGATTATCGCCGTGGTGAACTCCTTCACCCAGTTCGTGCCGGGCCACGTACACCTGCGCGATCTCGGCAAACTGGTTGCCGAGCAAATCGAAGCCTCCGGCGGCGTGGCGAAAGAGTTCAACACCATTGCGGTGGATGACGGTATCGCGATGGGGCACGGGGGCATGCTCTATTCACTGCCGTCGCGCGAGCTGATCGCCGACTCGGTGGAGTACATGGTCAACGCCCACTGCGCCGATGCGATGGTCTGTATCTCCAACTGCGACAAAATCACCCCGGGGATGCTGATGGCCTCCCTGCGCCTCAATATTCCGGTGATCTTCGTCTCCGGTGGGCCGATGGAAGCGGGGAAAACCAAGCTCTCCGACAAAATCATCAAGCTTGATCTGGTCGATGCGATGATCCAGGGCGCGGACCCGAAAGTCTCTGACGAGCAGAGCGACCAGGTGGAACGCTCCGCGTGTCCGACCTGCGGCTCCTGTTCCGGCATGTTCACGGCGAACTCCATGAACTGCCTGACCGAAGCGCTGGGCCTGTCGCAGCCGGGCAACGGTTCCCTGCTGGCGACCCACGCCGACCGCAAGCAGCTGTTCCTCAACGCCGGTAAGCGCATCGTTGAGCTCACCAAGCGCTACTACGAGCAGGACGACGCCAGCGCGCTGCCGCGCAGCATCGCCAGCAAAGCCGCGTTCGAAAACGCCATGACCCTGGATATCGCCATGGGCGGCTCCACTAACACCGTTCTGCACCTGCTGGCCGCCGCGCAGGAAGCCGAAATCGACTTCACCATGAGCGATATCGACAGGCTGTCCCGCAAGGTCCCGCAGCTGTGTAAGGTCGCGCCAAGCACCCAGAAGTATCATATGGAAGACGTACACCGCGCGGGCGGGGTGCTGGGCATTCTGGGCGAGCTGGATCGCGCCGGGCTGCTGAACCGTGACGTGAAAAACGTGCTCGGCCTGACGCTGCCGGAGTCGCTGGACCAGTACGACGTCATGCTGACCAAAGACGACGCGGTGAAAAAAATGTTCCGCGCGGGTCCTGCCGGGATCCGTACCACCCAGGCGTTCTCGCAGGACTGTCGCTGGGACACGCTGGACGATGACCGCGCCGAAGGCTGCATCCGCTCGCTTGAACATGCCTACAGCAAAGACGGCGGTCTGGCCGTGCTGTACGGTAACTTCGCGGAAAACGGCTGCATCGTGAAAACAGCAGGCGTGGACGACAGCATCCTGAAATTCACCGGCCCGGCGAAAGTGTACGAAAGCCAGGACGAAGCGGTGGAGGCGATTCTCGGTGGCAAAGTGGTGGAAGGCGACGTGGTTGTCATTCGCTATGAAGGTCCAAAAGGCGGCCCGGGCATGCAGGAGATGCTCTACCCAACCACCTTCCTGAAGTCTATGGGGCTCGGCAAAGCCTGTGCGCTGATCACCGACGGCCGTTTCTCCGGCGGTACGTCAGGTCTCTCTATCGGTCACGTTTCGCCGGAAGCGGCAAGCGGCGGCAACATCGCCATCATTGAAGACGGTGACCTGATTGAAATCGATATCCCGAACCGCGGCATTCAGCTCAAGCTGAGCGACCAGGAAATTGCGGCCCGTCGCGAGGCGCAGGAAGCGCGCGGCGACAAAGCCTGGACGCCGAAAGTCCGCCAGCGTGAAGTCACCTTCGCCCTGCGCGCCTACGCGAGCCTTGCCACCAGTGCAGATAAAGGCGCGGTGCGCGATAAATCGAAACTGGGGGGCTAATGATGGCCGAGTCACAACCCTTATCCGCCGCCCCAGAGGGGGCGGAATATCTGAGAGCGGTGCTGCGCGCGCCGGTCTATGAAGCGGCGCAGGTGACGCCGCTGCAGAAAATGGAAAAGCTCTCGTCGCGTCTCGACAACGTCATTCTGGTGAAGCGCGAAGACCGCCAGCCGGTGCACAGCTTTAAGCTGCGCGGCGCCTACGCGATGATGGCCGGGCTGACCGAGGAACAAAAAGCGCGCGGCGTCATTACCGCGTCGGCGGGTAACCACGCCCAGGGCGTGGCGTTCTCCTCGGCCCGTCTGGGGCTGAAAGCGCTGATCGTGATGCCGGTTGCTACCGCAGACATTAAAGTCGACGCGGTGCGCGGTTTCGGCGGTGAAGTGCTGCTCCACGGGGCTAACTTTGACGAAGCCAAAGCCAAAGCGATCGAGCTGGCGCAGCAGCAGGGCTTCACCTGGGTGCCGCCGTTCGATCACCCGATGGTTATTGCCGGTCAGGGCACGCTGGCGCTGGAACTGCTGCAGCAGGATGCCCATCTCGACCGCGTCTTCGTCCCGGTGGGCGGCGGCGGGCTGGCGGCGGGCGTGGCGGTGCTGATCAAACAGCTGATGCCGCAGATCAAAGTCATCGCGGTGGAAGCGGAAGACTCTGCCTGCCTGAAAGCGGCGCTGGAAGCCGGACATCCGGTGGATCTGCCCCGCGTTGGGCTGTTTGCCGAAGGCGTGGCGGTAAAACGCATCGGGGATGAAACCTTCCGTCTCTGCCAGGAATATCTCGACGATATCGTCACGGTGGATAGCGACGCTATCTGCGCGGCGATGAAAGATCTGTTCGAAGACGTGCGTGCGGTGGCGGAACCGTCCGGCGCGCTGGCGCTGGCGGGGATGAAAAAATACGTCGCCCAGCACAATATTCGCGGCGAGCGTCTGGCGCACGTGCTGTCTGGCGCCAACGTGAACTTCCACGGCCTGCGCTACGTGTCCGAGCGCTGCGAGCTGGGGGAACAGCGTGAGGCGCTGCTGGCGGTGACGATTCCGGAAGAGAAGGGCAGCTTCCTGAAGTTCTGTCAGCTGCTGGGCGGCCGTTCGGTGACGGAGTTTAACTACCGTTTTGCCGATGCCAAAGACGCCTGTATTTTTGTCGGCGTGCGCCTGAGCCGCGGCGTGGAGGAGCGTAAAGAGATCCTGAACCTCCTGCACGAAGGCGGCTACAGCGTGGTCGATCTTTCTGACGATGAGATGGCGAAACTACACGTGCGCTATATGGTCGGCGGACGTCCCTCGAAGCCGCTCAGGGAACGTTTGTTCAGCTTTGAGTTTCCGGAATCGCCGGGCGCGCTGCTCAAGTTCCTGCACACGCTGGGCACGCACTGGAACATCTCCCTGTTCCACTACCGCAGCCACGGCACCGACTACGGCCGCGTGCTGGCGGCGTTCGAGCTGGGCGAGCACGAGCCGGATTTCGAAACGCGGCTGAACGAGCTTGGCTATGAGTGTCACGACGAAACCCACAACCCGGCGTTTCGTTTTTTCCTCGCAGGTTAAGCGGATCGTAGGTCGGGTAGGCGCAGCGCCACCCGACTTCAATGATTGGGCAATATCTTCCAGAACGCGTCGATAAGCGGCTCATGCAGCCGCTTTTTTTGTGCGCACACGCCAAGTTCGAACGGCGTTTTCTCATCGCTGCGATCCAGAATCATCACGCGATTGCGCACCGGCTCCGGGCTGTTATCCAGCACTACCTCCGGCAGTAGCGCCACGCCGCAGCCGAGCGCCACCATCGACACCATCGCCTCATGGCCGCTGACCGTGGCGTAAATCGACGGGTTACTGATTTTCTGGCGGCGGAACCACAGCTCGATACGACGGCGCACCGGTCCCTGGTCGGCCATGATAAACGGCACCGTGGACCAGTCCGGTTTTTCCACCGACACCTGGTTACGCACCGGGCAGGGCAGCGCCGGGGCGATCAGCACCACCGCCAGATTCTCCAGCATCGAGAACGCTACCGCGCCCGGCAGGGTTTCTGGCTTCCCGGCAATGGCGAGATCCGCTTCGCCCGTCACCACTTTTTCCATTGCGTCGGAGGCGTCGCCGGTGGTGAGCTTAATTTCAACCGACGGATGCGCCGCGCGGAAACGGTCAAGAATGGGCGGCAAATGGCTATAGGCGGCGGTCACGGAGCAGAAAATATGCAGCTCGCCGGAAAGTGACGGCCCCTGCTGGTCAATCGAGTGCCGCAGCTGCTGGTACTGCAAAAGCGTCTGCTGGGCAAAAATGCGCAGCTCTTCACCCGCTTCCGTGAGGGTGACGGTGCGGTTATCGCGGACGAACAGCGGCTGGCCGAGATCTTCCTCAAGGCGCTGGATCTGGCGTGAAAGCGTGGAGGGGCTAACGTGCATCGCCCGGGCGCTGCGGCCAAAATGACGGCTTTCCGCCAGGTGAAGAAACATTTTCAGATCGCGTAAATCCACCGATTTCACTCCCTCTTTTTACATTGCAAAAATTGCAACATGACGTTGTGAATATATCAATTTCCGCAATAAATTTCCTGTCATATAGTAAGTTCATTCTCGCATATGCGAACCGAACAATAAGACACACAACATCACGAGGTATCACCCATGGCTAACTACTTTAATACACTGAACTTGCGCCAGCAGCTGGCGCAGCTGGGCAAATGCCGCTTCATGGCGCGCGATGAATTTGCCGATGGCGCAAGCTACCTTCAGGGTAAAAAAGTGGTCATCGTCGGCTGTGGCGCACAGGGTCTGAACCAGGGCCTGAACATGCGTGACTCCGGTCTGGATATCTCCTACGCCCTGCGCAAAGAAGCGATTGCCGAGAAGCGTGCTTCCTGGCGCAAAGCGACCGAAAACGGCTTCAAAGTGGGTACTTACGAAGAGCTGATCCCGCAGGCGGATCTGGTGGTTAACCTGACCCCGGACAAGCAGCACTCAGACGTTGTGCGTTCCGTACAGCCGCTGATGAAAGACGGCGCGGCGCTGGGTTACTCCCACGGCTTCAACATCGTTGAAGTGGGCGAGCAGATCCGTAAAGACATCACCGTGGTGATGGTGGCACCGAAGTGCCCGGGTACCGAAGTGCGCGAAGAGTACAAGCGTGGCTTCGGCGTGCCGACCCTGATCGCGGTTCACCCGGAAAACGATCCGAAAGGTGAAGGCATGGCGATTGCCAAAGCATGGGCAGCGGCGACCGGCGGCCACCGCGCGGGCGTTCTGGAATCCTCCTTCGTTGCCGAAGTGAAATCTGACCTGATGGGTGAGCAGACTATCCTCTGCGGTATGCTGCAGGCCGGTTCTCTGCTGTGCTTCGACAAGCTGGTGGAAGAAGGCACCGACCCGGCCTACGCGGAAAAACTGATTCAGTTCGGCTGGGAAACCATCACCGAAGCGCTGAAGCAGGGCGGTATTACGCTGATGATGGACCGTCTGTCCAACCCGGCAAAACTGCGTGCTTACGCGCTGTCCGAACAGCTGAAAACCATTATGGCGCCGCTGTTCCAGAAACACATGGACG
Source organism: Enterobacter sp. PP-008-ECC_S150 (assembly GCF_045257065.1). Lineage (NCBI taxonomy): Bacteria > Pseudomonadati > Pseudomonadota > Gammaproteobacteria > Enterobacterales > Enterobacteriaceae > Enterobacter > Enterobacter sp. PP-008-ECC_S150. Next base: position 12,189 of record NZ_JBJHHG010000022.1, read on the forward strand.
ACATCATCTCCGGCGAGTTCTCTTCCGGGATGATGGCGGACTGGGCAAACGACGACAAGAAACTGCTGACCTGGCGTGAAGAGACCGGTAAAACCGCGTTCGAAACCGCGCCACAGTATGAAGGTAAAATCGGCGAGCAGGAGTACTTCGATAAGGGCGTACTGATGATCGCCATGGTGAAGGCAGGCGTTGAGCTGGCGTTCGAAACCATGGTGGATTCCGGCATCATCGAAGAGTCCGCGTACTATGAATCTCTGCACGAGCTGCCGCTGATCGCGAACACCATCGCCCGTAAGCGTCTGTACGAAATGAACGTGGTGATCTCTGATACCGCAGAATACGGTAACTACCTGTTCTCTTACGCCTGCGTACCGTTGCTGAAAGAGTTTATGACCACGCTGCAGACGGGCGATCTGGGCAAAGCGATTGCGGAAGGTGCGGTGGATAACGCGCAGCTGCGCGATGTGAATGAAGCGATTCGCAGCCATCAGATTGAGAAAGTGGGTCACAAACTGCGTGGCTACATGACCGATATGAAGCGTATCGCGGTAGCGGGCTAAAAACCTTGTCGGGTGGCGTTTCGCTTACCCGACCTACAATACCGTAAGATGTAGGCCGGGTAAGGCGCAGCCGCCACCCGGCTTTTTTATTTGCGGTACAGAACCTTGATAACGTGGTAGCCGAACTGCGTGTGCAGCGGGCCGGTTGGCTCCAGCACCGGGCAGGAGAAGACCACTTTATCGAACGCCGGGACCATCTGACCCTGGCGGAATTCACCCAGATCCCCGCCGCGTTTGCCTGACGGACAGATAGAGTGTTTCTTCGCCAGCTTGCCGAAGTCGGCGCCGTTTTTGATCTGCTCCAGAAGATCCAGAGCCAGTTTCTCTTCTTTAACAAGGATATGCAGTGCTGCTGCTGTTTTTGCCATGATCGTGCCTTGAGTGGTATGGATTAGGCTCGCTATACTACCACGCTGTTATTCTCCCCTCCTGACTTTCATTGAGTGATCATTTATGCGTTTAAACCCCGGACAACAACAAGCCGTCGAATTTGTCACTGGACCCTGTCTGGTGCTGGCGGGCGCGGGATCCGGTAAAACGCGCGTGATCACCAACAAGATTGCCCACCTGATCCGCGGCTGTGGCTATCAGGCCCGGCACATTGCGGCAGTGACGTTTACCAACAAAGCGGCGCGCGAGATGAAAGAGCGCGTCGGCCAGACGCTGGGGCGCAAAGAGGCGCGCGGGCTGATGATCTCCACCTTCCACACGCTGGGGCTGGATATCATTAAGCGCGAGTACGCCGCGCTGGGAATGAAGTCCAACTTCTCGCTCTTCGACGACACCGATCAGGTGGCGTTGCTCAAAGAGCTCACCGAGGGGCTGATCGAAGATGACAAGGTGCTGCTGCAGCAGCTGATCTCGACGATCTCGAACTGGAAAAACGATCTGATGACCCCGGCTCAGGCCGCGGCGATCGCCAAAGGCGAACGGGATCGGATCTTCGCCCACTGCTATGGCCTGTACGACGCGCACATGAAAGCGTGCAACGTGCTGGACTTCGACGACCTGATCCTGCTGCCCACGCTGCTTTTACAGCGCAATGAAGAAGTGCGCGAGCGCTGGCAGAATAAAATTCGCTACCTGCTGGTGGATGAATATCAGGACACCAACACCAGCCAGTACGAGCTGGTGAAGCTGCTGGTGGGGCAGCGCGCGCGTTTCACCGTGGTAGGCGATGACGATCAGTCGATCTACTCCTGGCGCGGCGCGCGTCCGCAAAACCTGGTGCTGCTGAGCAAAGACTTCCCGGCGCTGCAGGTGATTAAGCTGGAGCAGAACTATCGCTCTTCCGGGCGTATTCTGAAGGCAGCCAACATCCTGATTGCCAATAACCCGCACGTGTTTGAGAAGCGTCTCTTCTCCGAGCTGGGCTACGGGACGGAGCTGAAAGTGCTCAGCGCCAACAACGAAGAGCATGAAGCGGAGCGCGTGACGGGCGAACTCATCGCCCATCACTTCGTCAACAAAACCGAATATAAGGATTACGCGATCCTCTATCGCGGCAATCATCAGTCGCGCGTCTTTGAAAAAATGCTGATGCAGAACCGCATTCCTTACAAAATCTCGGGCGGCACGTCGTTCTTCTCACGGCCAGAAATTAAAGATCTGCTGGCCTACCTGCGCGTGCTTACTAACCCGGATGACGACAGCGCGTTTCTGCGCATCGTGAATACGCCAAAACGCGAGATTGGCCCGGCGACGCTGCAAAAGCTGGGCGAGTGGGCGATGACCCGCAATAAAAGCCTGTTTACCGCCAGCTTTGATATGGGCCTGAGCCAGACGCTGACGGGGCGCGGGTACGATAATCTCACCCGCTTCACCCACTGGCTTGGCGAAGTGCAGCGTCTCGCGGAGCGCGAGCCGGTGGCGGCGGTGCGCGATCTTATCCACGGTATTGATTACGAATCCTGGCTATACGAAACCTCCGCCAGCCCGAAAGCGGCTGAGATGCGGATGAAAAACGTTAACCAGCTCTTTAGCTGGATGACCGAAATGCTGGAAGGCTCGGAAATCGACGAGCCGATGACCCTGACCCAGGTGGTCACCCGCTTTACCCTGCGCGACATGATGGAGCGCGGCGAGAGCGAAGAGGAAGCCGATCAGGTGCAGCTGATGACGCTGCACGCGTCGAAAGGTCTGGAGTTCCCGTATGTCTATCTGGTCGGCATGGAAGAGGGGTTATTGCCGCACCAGAGCAGCATTGATGAAGACAACGTCGACGAGGAGCGCCGCCTGGCCTACGTGGGGATCACCCGTGCGCAGAAAGAGTTGACCTTCACGCTGTGCAAAGAGCGCCGCCAGTACGGTGAGCTGGTCCGCCCGGAGCCGAGCCGTTTCCTGCTGGAACTGCCGCAGGATGACCTGATTTGGGAGCAGGAGCGCAAAGTGATTACCGCTGAAGAGCGGATGCACAAGGGCCAGGCTAACGTGGCGAATATCCGCGCCATGCTGGCAAAAGCCAAAGAGAAAGGATGAGTCCGAAAGGCTTGTAGGCCGGGTAAGCGTAGCGCCACCCGGCATTTTTCACGATCTTACTTCACTTCCAGCACCCAGTGCACATAGCTCTGCCACTGGCACTCCTGCTCGATCATCTCTGCCCCTAACGGGTGACGATCGATCCAGTTCTCCGGCAGCGTCAGCGAAAGCGTCTCTTCATTCGCCACCAGATTAATGGCAGGCAGCAGATCGTCGCGGCGACGGCTGGCAAACAGAATCGCCAGACGCAGCAGGCGGCACAGATGCTCGGCCACGCGCGGCGGTACGGCGTTTTGCTGATGCAGAGAGGAGAGATCGACGGCATTGGTCTGGTTCAGCAGCAGCGTTGCCAGCAATTTTTTCTGCGCGGGGGTATAGCCCGGCAGATCGAGATTTCGTACCAGATACGCTGCATGAGCCGGCGCCTGCTTAAAATCAATGCTTAGCCCCACTTCATGTAGCGCGCAGGCGCTCAGCAGCAGATCCCGGCTCAGATTATCAAGATCCCAGACGTTAGCGACCCGATCGGCGAAGCGTGATGCCAGCTGCGATACGCGTCCTGCCTGATCGATATCAACCAGAAAACGACGCTGCACGTTGCGCAGGGTACGGCTGCGGATATCCTGATCGACCGACAGATGCAACATCCCGTAGACCAGACCTTCGCGCAGCGCGCCGCCGGCCAGGGTCATGCACTGGATATTCAGCTCGGTGAAAATGGCGATAAGAATAGCCAGCCCGCTCGGGAAGACCAGGGCGCGTTCCAGCGTCAGGCCTTCAATTTCCAGCTCTTCCAGTCGTCCGCACTGGATGGCGCGCTGTTTCAGCTGCTGAAGTTTGACAAGCGTGATCCGCTCGTCCATTCCCTGCGCCATCATGATTTCCTGCAGAGCCTGCACGGTACCCGAGGCGCCCACGCAGACTTTCCAGCCGTGATAGCGCAGCTCGTCCATCACCGGACGCAACACGTCGCGCGCGGCGTTTTCCGCCTCGTCGAAGTTTTCTTTACCCAGATTACGATCGGTAAAGTAGCGCTCCAGCCAGGTTACGCAACCCATTGAAAGGCTAAACAGCGACGTTGCCTGCGCGCCGGTGCCGGTCACAAGCTCGGTACTGGCACCGCCGATGTCCACCACCAGACGGCGATCGTCACCCCCTGTGGTGTGTGCAACACCCTGATAAATCAGGCGAGCCTCTTCTTCACCGCTGATAACCTGTACCGGACAACCCAGAATTTCCTGCGCTTTGGCAATAAAATCCACGGCGTTAACCGCCAGGCGGAGCGTGGCTGTAGCCACCACGGTGATTTGGGCATGCGGGATATCCTGCAGACGCTCGGCAAAGAGTCGCAGACACTGCCAGCCACGTTCCATGGCTTCAGGTGAGAGGTGATTGTCGCTGCTCAGGCCCGCCGCGAGGCGGACCTTGCGCTTAATGCGCGTCAGCGTTTGTATGCTTCCCGCCACCTCGCGCACAACCAGCATATGAAAACTATTCGAACCGAGATCAATTGCCGCATAAAGCGAGGTGGAGCTAAGCATATTTTTTTAACCTGAACGACGACGATTACGCGGTGCGCCGCCTGAACGACGCGGACCATTGCCGGAGCGTGGGCGGGTAAGACGCTTAGGCGGCGGCAGTTCGCTTAACAGCGCTTCCGGATTATATTTGCTCTGCGGAATCGAGTGACCGATATACGTCTCGATGGCCGGAAGATTCAGCGCATACTCTTCACACGCAAGGCTAATTGAGTGACCGCTTGCGCCCGCACGACCGGTACGACCGATACGGTGTACGTAGTCTTCACAGTCGTCTGGCAGATCGTAGTTAAAGACGTGCGTCACGGCTGGAATGTGTAAACCACGTGCCGCCACGTCGGTTGCGACCAGAATATCAAGATCGCCACGGGTAAATTCGTCGAGGATGCGCAGGCGTTTTTTCTGCGCCACGTCGCCGGTCAGCAGGCCAACACGGTGACCGTCCGCAGCCAGATGGCCCCAGATCTCTTCACAGCGGTGTTTGGTGTTTGCGAAGATAATGGCGCGGTCCGGCCACTCTTCTTCGATCAGCGTTTGTAGCAGACGCATTTTCTCTTCATTAGAAGGATAGAAGAGCTCTTCTTTAATGCGGTGACCCGTTTTCTGCTCAGGCTCCACTTCCACGTATTCGGCGTTATTCATCTGTTCAAACGCCAGTTCACGCACGCGATAAGAGAGGGTGGCAGAGAACAGCATGTTCAGACGCTGATTGGCCGGCGGCATGCGGCGGAACAGCCAGCGGATATCTTTAATGAAGCCCAGATCGTACATGCGGTCGGCTTCATCAAGCACCACAACCTGGATTGCACCGAGGTTAATGTGGTTCTGTTTGGCGTAATCGATAAGACGGCCGGTGGTACCGATCAGGATATCCACGCCGCTTTCCAGCACTTTCAGCTGCTTATCGTAGCCGTCACCGCCATAGGCCAGGCCAAGCTTAAGACCGGTAGCCTGTGCCAGGGGTTCAGCGTCTGCATGGATCTGTACCGCCAGTTCTCGCGTCGGAGCCATAATGAGCGCGCGCGGCTGGTTAACTTTGCGGTCTGCAATCGCTGGGTGAGAAAGTAAATAATGAAACGTTGACGTCAAAAACGCCATCGTTTTGCCGGTACCGGTTTGCGCCTGCCCTGCAACATCGCGACCAGCCAGCGTCAGCGGCAGCGCGAGGGCCTGAATGGGCGTGCAGTTATGAAACCCTTTAGTTTCAAGGGCTTCGATCACTTTTGGGTGCAGGGCGAAGTCGGAAAACTTCTGTTCTGTTAAATGTGTTTTGCTCATAGTGTGGTAGAATATCAGCTTACTATTGCTTTACGAAAGCGTATCCGGTGAAATAAAGTCAACCTTTAGTTGGTTAATGCGACATCAACACGTCGTTGGTGGAGACAAAACCAACGTACCAGGCTTATTCCTGTGGAGTTATATATGAGCGATAAAATTATTCACCTGACTGACGACAGTTTTGACACGGACGTACTTAAGGCTGACGGGCTGATCCTCGTCGATTTCTGGGCTGAATGGTGTGGTCCTTGCAAAATGATCGCCCCGATTCTGGATGAGATCGCTGACGAATATCAGGGCAAACTGACCGTTGCCAAGCTGAACATCGACCAGAACCCGGGCACTGCACCAAAATACGGTATCCGTGGCATCCCGACCCTGCTGCTGTTCAAAAACGGCGAAGTGGCCGCGACCAAAGTGGGCGCGCTGTCCAAAGGTCAACTGAAAGAGTTCCTGGACGCTAACCTGGCGTAAGGTTTCTCCGCTGCGCGTTCAGAGCTCCCGGCTAAATGATGTGGAACTCTGGACGCCCGGCTGAAGTCGTGCTAAGTTAGCTATGACTTCGTTTTAAACATATCTTGTTGTTTGAATCTTGTTTTACCCGATACTTCCCGTTGTTGACATGAACAGTGCGTGAAGTGGCTAAATTCCGGGCTTGTCACTCAAATCCGTCTTGTCGTTTCAGTTCTGCGTTCTTTCCCTGTGACCAGACAGCGAACAGACATGAGTTGATGGCCGCTAAACAGGCATGGATGACCCTGCCATACCATTCACAACATTAAGTTCGAGAATCACCCCGAGTTTAAGAACCCACACCATTATGAATCTTACCGAATTAAAGAATACGCCGGTTTCTGAGCTGATCACTCTCGGCGAAAATATGGGGCTGGAAAACCAGGCTCGTATGCGCAAGCAGGACATCATTTTCGCCATCCTGAAGCAGCACGCTAAGAGTGGCGAAGATATCTTTGGCGACGGTGTGCTGGAGATATTGCAAGACGGATTTGGTTTCCTCCGCTCTGCAGACAGCTCCTACCTCGCCGGCCCTGACGACATCTACGTATCCCCCAGCCAAATCCGCCGTTTCAACCTCCGCACTGGTGACACCATTTCAGGTAAGATTCGTCCTCCGAAAGAGGGTGAACGCTACTTTGCGCTGTTGAAAGTCAACGAAGTTAACTTCGACAAACCTGAAAACTCGCGTAATAAGATCCTCTTTGAGAACTTAACGCCGCTGCACGCGAACTCTCGCCTGCGCATGGAGCGTGGTAACGGTTCTACCGAAGACTTAACGGCGCGCGTGCTGGATCTGGCATCACCTATTGGTCGCGGCCAGCGTGGTCTGATTGTGGCTCCGCCAAAAGCGGGTAAAACCATGCTGCTGCAGAACATCGCACAGAGCATCGCCTATAACCACCCAGACTGCGTGCTGATGGTACTGCTGATTGACGAACGTCCGGAAGAAGTGACCGAGATGCAGCGTCTGGTTAAAGGTGAAGTGGTTGCTTCAACCTTCGACGAGCCAGCCTCTCGCCACGTTCAGGTTGCGGAAATGGTTATCGAGAAGGCGAAACGCCTGGTTGAGCACAAGAAAGACGTGATCATTCTGCTCGACTCCATTACCCGTCTGGCGCGTGCCTACAACACCGTAGTTCCGGCGTCCGGTAAAGTGCTGACCGGTGGTGTGGATGCTAACGCCCTGCACCGTCCGAAACGCTTCTTCGGTGCCGCACGTAACGTGGAAGAGGGCGGCAGCCTGACCATCATCGCGACGGCGTTGATCGATACCGGTTCAAAAATGGACGAAGTGATTTACGAAGAATTTAAAGGTACAGGTAACATGGAACTGCACCTTTCTCGTAAGATCGCTGAAAAACGCGTCTTCCCGGCTATCGACTACAACCGTTCCGGTACCCGTAAAGAAGAGCTGCTCACCACCCAGGAAGAGCTGCAGAAAATGTGGATCCTGCGCAAAATCATCCATCCAATGGGTGAAATTGACGCGATGGAGTTCCTCATTAACAAACTGGCGATGACCAAAACCAACGACGATTTCTTCGACATGATGAAGCGCTCGTAACGGAAATAAAGCCAGTGAACGCCACGTTTTTACGTGGCGTTTTTCTTTTATGGATTATACGCTAGTACCTCTACTCCCAATTTTGACCGGTCGGTGCGACAATAGGACCGTTTGGGCAGCAAAAGAAATAATTGATTGAAAAACATACAAAGGGAGTTGTAAGAAGCCATCTTTATTACTTCTGAGGCGGTGGCTTCATGGTTATACTTCCAGGACTAACATTTGTTGAGAGCAATTCATTGTGAATCTATTCACCGCCGTTACTGAACTGATCAGTATTTTTTTATTCACAACCTGTTTTTTGTTCATTGCGCGTAAGGTGGCAAAACGAATAGGGTTGGTGGATAAGCCTAATTTTCGTAAACGCCATCAGGGACTTATTCCTTTAGTCGGCGGGATTTCTGTTTATGCAGGAATTTGCTTTACGTTTGGGATTGCCGATTATTATATTCCACATGCCGCCCTCTACATTGCCTGCGCTGGTGTTCTGGTGTTAGTGGGGGCGCTTGATGATCGGTTCGATATCGCGGTGAAAATACGCGCCACCGTTCAGGCGGCCATTGGCGTGGTGATGATGGTTGTAGGCGGGCTGTATCTGCGAAGCCTCGGCTATGTCTTTGGCCCATGGGAGTTAGTCCTGGGTCCATTTGGCTTCTTCCTGACGCTCTTTGCCGTCTGGGCGGCAATCAATGCTTTCAACATGGTGGATGGAATTGACGGTCTGCTTGGTGGGTTGTCATCCGTCTCCTTTGCCGCTATCGGTATTATTTTATGGTTTGACGGCCAGTACAGTCTGGCAATGTGGTGTTTTGCCATGATTGCCGCCATCCTGCCTTATATCCTCTTAAACCTTGGTGTGCTGGGCCGTCGTTATAAAGTCTTTATGGGTGACGCGGGCAGTACGCTGATTGGTTTTACGGTCATCTGGATCCTGCTGGAAACCACACAGGGTCAAACTCACCCAATTAGCCCAGTAACCGCGCTGTGGATTATTGCCATTCCATTAATGGACATGGTGGCGATTATGTATCGCCGCCTGCGTAAAGGGATGAGTCCTTTCTCTCCCGACCGCCAACACATTCATCATCTCATCATGCGTGCGGGTTTTACTTCTCGTCAGGCGTTTGTGCTGATTACTCTGGCCGCCGCTATTTTGGCCGCAATTGGTGTTGCTGCAGAATATTCTCATATCATTCCTGAATGGGTTATGTTGGCATTATTCTTGCTAGCATTTTTCCTGTACGGCTACTGCATTAAGCGCGCATGGAAAGTGGCGCGATTTATTAAACGTCTTAAACGCAGGATGCGTCGGAACAGTGGCAAAAATACACCATTAACTAAGTAAAACCGGGACTATGATGACTCAACCGTTGGCGGGAGCGAAATCAGTGGTAACTGAGAATGAACTGGATATTCGGGGTTTGTTTCGCGTGTTATGGGCAGGCAAACTTTGGATTGCGGGGATCGCGCTGGGGTTTGCCCTGCTGGCGCTGGCCTATACGTTCTTTGCAAAGCAAGAATGGAGCACCACGGCAATCACCGATAAACCAACGGTTAACATGCTCGGGGGATACTATTCCCAGCAGCAATTCCTGCGAAACCTGGATATTAAAGCCAGCCTCGCGACGCCGGACCAGGCCTCCGTTATGGATGAAGCCTATAAAGAGTTTGTGATGCAGCTGGCTTCATGGGATACCCGCCGCGATTTCTGGTCCCAGACGGATTACTACAAGCAGCGCCGGGTGGATAACACCAAAGCCGATGCCGCCCTGCTGGACGATCTGATCAACAATATTCAGTTTATGCCGGGCGACGCGCTGCGTAACGTGAATGACAGCGTCAAGCTGATTGCAGAAACCGCGCCGGACGCCAACAACCTGTTGCGTCAGTACGTCGCGTTTGCCAGCCAGCGTGCCGCAAGCCATCTTAACGAAGAGCTTAAGGGTGCCTGGGCAGCCCGCACGATCCAGATGAAAGCGCAGGTGAAGCGTCAGGAAGAGGTGGCGAATACCATTTTTGGTCGCCGTGTGCATAACATTGAGCAGGCGCTGAAAATTGCTGAGCAGCACAATATTTCCCGTACTGAAACGAACGTGCCGGCTGATGAGCTGCCTGACTCCGAAATGTTCCTCCTGGGTCGTCCTATGCTGCAGGCGCGTCTGGAAAATCTGAAGGCCGTTGGGCCTGATTTTGACCTCGATTACGATCAAAATCGCGCGATGCTCAATACGCTCAATGTCGGTCCATCCCTGGACCCGCGTTTTCAGACCTATCGTTATTTGCGAACGCCTGAAGAACCTGTAAAACGCGATAGTCCGCGTCGTGCATTCCTGATGATCATGTGGGGGATTGTAGGCGCACTGACGGGCGCTGGCGTGGCGTTAACGCGTCGTCGCAAAAACTAAGAATGCCGTCTACGATGAAGGCTGCGGCCTTCATCGCCTAATCGAAGAGAATCGATGTGAAAGTACTAACCGTATTTGGCACCAGGCCGGAGGCCATTAAGATGGCACCTCTGGTACATGCGCTGGCCTGCGATCCTGATATAGAAGCGAAAGTGTGCGTCACGGCCCAGCACCGTGAGATGCTCGATCAGGTTTTAACGCTCTTTTCCATCGTCCCGGATTACGACCTTAATATTATGAAACCGGGGCAAGGGTTGACGGAAATAACCTGCCGTATTCTGCAAGAGCTTAAGCCGATCCTGGAGTCATTCAAGCCAGACGTGGTGCTGGTACACGGCGACACCACCACGACCGTTGCGACCAGTCTGGCCGCGTTTTACCAGCGTATTCCTGTGGGGCATGTCGAGGCGGGTCTGCGTACCGGCAATCTTTATTCGCCGTGGCCGGAGGAGGCCAACCGCACGTTAACGGGCCATCTGGCGATGTACCACTTTGCGCCAACGGAAAACTCGCGTCAGAACCTGCTGCGTGAAAATATCGCCGATAACAAAATCTTTGTCACCGGCAATACGGTCATTGATGCATTAATTTGGGTACGTGACCGCGTCCTCGCCAATGACGATCTTAAAAAAGAACTCGCTGCCCGCTATCCGTTCCTCCACAACGGCAAAAAAACCATCCTGGTCACTGGCCATCGGCGCGAAAGCTTTGGCCGCGGTTTTGAGCAAATCTGTCACGCGCTGGCGGAAATCGCCGCGCAGAACGACGATGTGCAGATTGTCTATCCGGTCCACCTCAATCCTAACGTCAGCGAGCCGGTTAACCGCATCCTCGGTCATGTCGACAATGTCCTGCTGATCGAGCCTCAGGATTACCTGCCGTTTGTCTGGCTGATGAACCATGCCTGGCTGATCCTCACCGACTCCGGCGGCATTCAGGAAGAGGCGCCCTCCCTCGGTAAACCGGTGCTGGTGATGCGTGAAACGACCGAACGTCCTGAAGCGGTCAAAGCGGGTACGGTGCGTCTGGTCGGCACCAACGCACAGCTTATTGTCCAGGAAGTCACGCACCTGCTGCACGACGATGAAGCCTATCAGGCGATGAGCCGGGCCCATAATCCGTACGGAGACGGGCAGGCCTGTGGCCGTATTTTGCATGCACTTAAACACAATCGGGTATCGCTATGAGTTTTTCTACCATCTCTGTCATTGGTCTTGGCTATATTGGCCTGCCCACCGCGGCGGCGTTTGCCTCTCGTCAAAAACAGGTTGTCGGTGTCGATATCAACACCCGCGCGGTGGAAACCATTAACCGTGGCGAAATTCATATTGTGGAGCCCGATCTTGACCGCGTGGTGAAAGAGGCGGTGGAGGGGGGCTTCCTGCGTGCCAGCACGACCCCAGTCGAAGCGGATGCCTTCCTGATTGCCGTTCCAACGCCCTTTAAGGGCGACCACGAGCCCGACATGGCGTTCGTCGAGGCGGCGGCAAAATCCATCGCACCGGTGCTGAAGAAAGGGGCGCTGGTGATCCTGGAGTCGACCTCTCCGGTGGGGGCCACCGAGCAAATGGCGCAGTGGCTGGCCGACGCGCGTCCTGATTTACGTTTCCCGCAGCAGGCGGGGGAGCAGGCGGATATCAACATTGCCTACTGTCCGGAGCGCGTGCTGCCGGGCCAGGTCATGGTCGAACTGATTAAAAACGACCGCGTCATTGGCGGTATGACGCCCGTCTGTTCCGAACGCGCTAGCGCGCTGTACAAGATTTTCCTTGAAGGCGAGTGCGTGGTGACCAACTCCCGCACCGCTGAAATGTGCAAGCTGACGGAAAACAGCTTCCGCGACGTGAATATCGCTTTTGCGAACGAGCTGTCGCTGATCTGTGCCGATCAGGGGATTAACGTCTGGGAGCTGATTAGCCTGGCGAACCGCCATCCGCGTGTAAACATTCTCCAGCCGGGCCCGGGCGTGGGCGGGCACTGTATCGCCGTCGACCCGTGGTTTATCGTGGCGCAGAACCCGGCGCAGGCGCGCCTGATTCGCACCGCGCGGGAAGTGAACGACAGCAAGCCTCACTGGGTACTTAATCAGGTTAAGGCGACGGTTGCGGACTGTCTGGCGGAGAGCGGCAAGCGCGCCAGCGAACTCAAAATTGCCTGCTTTGGTCTGGCGTTTAAACCCAATATTGACGATCTGCGTGAAAGCCCGGCGATGGAAATTGCCGAGATGATTGCCGAATGGCACAAGGGTGAAACGCTGGTGGTTGAGCCGAATATCCACGAATTACCGGCAAAACTGGCGGGGCACTGCACGCTGACGGCGCTGGACGACGCGCTGGCGACGGCGGACGTTCTGGTGCTGCTGGTGGATCACAAAGAGTTTAAAGCGACGTCCGGGGATGCCGTTCGTCAGCAGTTTATTGTCGACACCAAAGGCGTCTGGCGTTGAACAACCTGAATGGGGTCATCGAGTCCCTGCAGTGGGAGAGTGCCTTTTTCGGCCTGCCGTCGGCCATCGTGCGTCTGCGCGATGACGCGCCGGTACTGGCTGAATCGGATTTCACCGCCTGGCAACGGGTGCAGGCGAAGATACCGGCGGAGCGTGCCGATCTGCTTGACGCGCTCCAGCAACGCGGCTTTCAGCTGGTTGAAGGGGAGGTCGATCTTTCCATTACCCTTTCCCGGCACGATGCGGCTGGCGCGGAAATTGCAAAGGAACAGGACATCCCCGTGCTGCGGCAGATGGCGGCTCAGGCCTTTGCGCAGAGCCGCTTTCGCGCGCCCTGGTACGCGCCGGACGACAGCGGACGTTTCTATGCCCAGTGGATAGAGAATGCGGTTAAAGGCACCTTTGACCACGTCTGCCTGGTTTTCCGCGCAGGAGAGGGCCAGATACAGGGGTTTGTTTCTCTGCGTAAGCTCAACGCGCGCGAGGCGCGTATTGGCTTATTAGCCGGGCGCGGCATGGGTGAGAAACTCATGCAGGCGGCGCTGCACTGGGCGCAGCAGCAGCAGCTTGTGACGCTGCGGGTAGCGACCCAACTGGGCAACACCGCCGCGCTTAAACGTTATATTGCGAGTGGTGCCAACATCGACGCCACCGCCTACTGGTTATACAGGTGACAAGATGATTCCATTTAACGCTCCCCCCGTCGTCGGCACGGAACTCGACTATATGCAGTCTGCCATGGGCAGCGGCAAGCTCTGCGGTGACGGCGGTTTTACCCGTCGCTGCCAGCAGTGGATGGAACAGCGTTTTCGCAGTGCCAAAGTGTTGCTAACCCCGTCCTGCACGGCATCCCTGGAGATGGCGGCGCTGCTGCTGGATATCCAGCCCGGCGATGAAGTGATCATGCCGAGCTATACCTTCGTCTCCACCGCGAACGCGTTTGTCCTGCGCGGGGCGAAAATCGTCTTTGTGGATATCCGCCCGGATACCATGAACATTGATGAGACGCTGATTGAAGCGGCGATCACCGACAAAACTCGCGCGATCGTGCCGGTTCACTACGCGGGCGTGGCCTGTGAAATGGACACCATTATGGCCATCGCCAAAAAACATAACCTGTTTGTGGTGGAAGATGCCGCGCAGGGCGTGATGTCCACCTACAAGGGGCGCGCGCTGGGCACCATCGGCCATATCGGCTGCTTTAGCTTCCATGAGACCAAAAACTACACGGCGGGCGGTGAAGGTGGCGCGACGCTGATTAACGACCGGGCGCTCGTGGAGCGTGCGGAAGTGATCCGCGAAAAAGGCACCAACCGCAGCCAGTTCTTCCGGGGACAGGTAGACAAATACACCTGGCGCGATATTGGCTCCAGCTATCTGATGGCGGATCTGCAGGCGGCGTACCTGTGGGCGCAGCTGGAAGCCGCGGAGCGTATCAACCTGCAGCGTCTCTCCCTGTGGCAAACCTATTATGATGCGCTTGCGCCTCTGGCTAAAGCCGGTCGTATCGAGCTGCCGACCATCCCGGCAGACTGCGTCCACAACGCGCATATGTTCTACATCAAGCTGCGCGATAACGACGACCGCAGCGAGCTTATCGCCTGGCTGAAAGAGGCCGAAATTATGGCGGTGTTCCACTATATCCCGCTGCACTCCAGCCCGGCCGGGGAAGCGTTTGGCACGTTTGCGGGTGAAGACCGTTACACTACGAAAGAAAGTGAGCGTTTGCTTCGCCTGCCGCTGTTCTACAACCTCGCGCCAGTTAACCAGCGCACGGTGATTAATACCCTTCTGAGCTATTTCGGCTGATATGTCTCTGGCAAAAGCATCGGTGTGGACCGCCGCGTCCACGCTTGTAAAAATTGGCGCCGGGCTGCTGGTCGTCAAGCTGCTGGCCGTCTCATTTGGCCCGTCTGGCGTGGGGCTGGCGGGGAATTTTCGCCAGCTTGTCACGGTCCTTGGGGTGCTGGCCGGTGCCGGGATCTTCAACGGCGTGACCAAATACGTTGCTCAGTATCATGATGATGCGGCCCAGCTGCGCAGGGTGGTGGGCACCTCTTCGGCTATGGTCACGGGTTTTTCGACCCTGATGGCGATTATCTTTCTGCTGGCGGCGGCGCCCATTAGCCAGGGATTGTTCGGACACGCCCATTACCAGGGGCTGGTGCGTCTGGTTGCGCTGGTTCAGATGGGGATTGCCTGGGCGAACCTGCTGCTGGCGCTGATGAAAGGCTTTCGCGATGCCGCCGGGAACGCGCTGGCGTTAATCCTGGGCAGCATCATCGGCGTTATTGCGTATTACTTCTGCTATCGCCTGGGTGGCTATGAAGGCGCTCTGCTGGGCCTGGCGCTGGTTCCGGCGCTGGTTGTTGTGCCTGCGGCGTTGATGCTGATGCGTCGGGGCGTTATTCCTCTGAGCTACCTCAAACCGCAGTGGGACAAGGTGCTTGCCAGCCAGCTGGGGAAATTCACCCTGATGGCGCTGATTACGTCCGTCACGCTGCCGGTGGCCTACGTGATGATGCGAAACCTGCTGGCGGCGCACTACAGCTGGGATGAAGTGGGGATCTGGCAGGGCGTGAGCAGCATTTCCGACGCCTACCTACAGTTTATAACGGCTTCCTTTAGCGTTTATTTGCTGCCAACCTTATCGCGCTTGACGTCCAGACAGGATATTACGCGTGAGATTTTCCGATCGCTGCGCTTTGTGTTGCCGGCCGTCGCGGCGGCCAGCTTTACCGTCTGGCTATTGCGTGATGTCGCCATCTGGCTGCTGTTCTCGGCGAAGTTTACCGCCATGCGCGATCTCTTTGCCTGGCAGCTGGTGGGCGATGTGTTGAAAGTAGGTGCTTACGTTTTCGGCTATCTGGTGATAGCAAAAGCGTCCCTGCGGCTGTATATCCTGGCGGAAATTAGCCAGTTTGTATTACTGACGTCGTTCTCGCACTGGCTGATACCCGCGCACGGTGCGCTGGGGGCGGCTCAGGCCTATATGGCAACCTATATTGTTTATTTCGCTGCCTGTTGCGGCGTATTTTTATTGTGGCGTAAACGCGCATGACTGCACTGATTCACATCCTGGGATCGGATATCCCACACCATAACCAGACCGTTTTGCGGTTCTTCAACGACGAACTGGCACCGGGTAATCCTGATGCGCGTGAGTTTATGGTTGCAGGTCAGGATAAGGGCCTGAGCGAGGCGTTTCCGGCGCTGACGATTCGCTTCTGGCCGGACAAGGCCGCGCTGGCGAAGGCGGTCGTAGCTAAAGCGAAAGCGGACCGCGAACAACGATTCTTCTTCCACGGACAGTTCAATACTGGCCTGTGGCTGGCACTGCTCGGCGGGGGAATCAAGCCTTCCCAGTGCAGCTGGCATATCTGGGGGGCCGATCTTTACGAAGTCTCCCGCGGCTGGAAATTCCGTCTTTTCTATCCTCTGCGCCGCATGGCCCAGGGGCGCGTGGGCTGCGTTTTTGCTACCCGCGGCGATCTCAACTATTTTGCTAAACAGCACCCGAACGTGCGCGGCGAGTTGCTCTATTTCCCCACCCGGATGGATCCGTCGCTGAACGCCCTGGCGAATGACGCGGTGCGTGAAGGCAAGCTGACCATACTTGTGGGAAATTCCGGCGATCGCAGTAACGAACACGTCGCGGCGCTGCGGGCGGTGCATCAGCAGTTTGGCGACACGGTGAACGTGGTGGTGCCGATGGGCTATCCGGCCAACAACGACGCCTACATCAATGAGGTTCGCCAGCAGGGGCTGGCGCTGTTTAGCGCTGAGAACCTCAACATCCTCAGCGAAAAGCTGGAGTTTGAGGAATATCTTGCGCTGCTGAGAAAATGCGATCTCGGCTATTTCATCTTTGCCCGACAGCAGGGAATCGGTACGCTGTGTCTGCTGATTCAGGCGGGGGTACCGTGCGTGCTCAACCGCGACAACCCGTTCTGGCAGGACATGGCCGAGCAGCATATTCCGGTGCTGTTTACCTCAGACGCGCTGAACGTTGATGTCGTGCGGGAAGCCCAGCGCCAGCTCACGCTGGTGGACAAAAATAGCATCGATTTTTTCAGTCCGAATTACCTCACGCCGTGGCACCGCGCACTGCGTATCGCTTCAGGAGACAAAGCATGAGTCAGTTGCAATTCAGCGGCTTACTGGTTGTCTGGCTTCTGAGCACCCTGTTTATCGCCACGCTGACCTGGTTTGAATTCCGCCGGGTGCGCTTCAACTTTAACGTGTTTTTCTCGTTACTTTTTCTGCTGACCTTCTTTTTCGGCTTCCCGCTCAGCAGCATTCTGGTCTTCCGTTTTGACGTGAGCGTCGCGCCGCCGGAAATCCTGCTCCAGGCGCTTCTGGCGGCGACCTGCTTCTATGCGGTTTACTACGTCACCTATAAAACGCGTCTGCGTTCGGCGCAGGCCGCGGCCCCGCGTCGGGCGCTTTTTACCCTGAATCGGGTGGAAACCCACCTGACGTGGGTGATGCTGATGACCATCGCCCTGGTCAGCGTCGGCATCTTCTTTATGCATAACGGCTTTCTGCTGTTTAAGCTCCACTCCTACAGCCAGATTTTTTCGGCCGAGGTCTCGGGCGTGGCGCTTAAGCGTTTCTTCTACTTCTTCATCCCGGCGATGCTGGTGATCTTCTTCCTGCGCCAGGACAGCAAAGCGTGGCTGTTCTTCCTGGTGAGCACCGTCGCGTTTGGCATCCTGACCTACATGATTGTGGGCGGTACGCGCGCGAACATCATCATCGCCTTCGCCATCTTCCTGTTCATCGGCATCATCCGCGGCTGGATCTCGCTGTGGATGTTGGTTGCGGCAGGCGTGTTTGGCATTGTGGGGATGTTCTGGCTGGCGCTGAAGCGCTATGGGATGAACGTGGCGGGTGATGAAGCGTTTTACACGTTCCTCTACCTGACGCGCGATACGTTCTCGCCGTGGGAAAACCTGGCGCTGCTGCTGCAGAATTACGACAAGATTGATTTCCAGGGGCTGGCGCCGATTGTTCGCGACTTCTACGTGTTTATTCCGACCTGGCTATGGCCGGACCGGCCTGGCGTAGTGCTCAATACCGCGAACTATTTTACCTGGGAAGTGCTGAATAACCATTCCGGCCTGGCAATTTCACCGACGCTGATCGGTTCCCTGGTGGTGATGGGCGGGGCGTGGTTCATTCTGCCCGGTGCGGTTGCCGTGGGGTTGATTATTAAGTGGTTCGACTGGCTTTACCTGCGCGGTAACGAAGAGACCAACCGCTACAAAGCGGCTATTTTGCACAGTTTCTGCTTTGGTGCCATTTTCAATATGATCGTTCTGGCGCGTGAAGGACTGGATTCATTCGTTTCGCGCGTGGTGTTTTTCATGGTCGTTTTCGGCCTCTGCCTGTTGCTGGCCAAACTGCTGTACTGGCTGTTTGACAGCGCTGGGCTTGTGCACAAGCGCGAGCGGCAGGGCAGCACAACGCTGTCGCAAGTCTGAGTAAGGATAGTAATGACTGATAATACTTCTGCACCGCGCTATGCGCTTCGTGGTCTGCAGCTTATTGGCTGGCGTGATATGCAGCACGCGCTGGATTTTCTGTTCGCCGACGGCCAGATGAAATCCGGTACGCTGGTGGCCATCAACGCGGAAAAGATGCTGGCGGTGGAAGACAACGCCGAGGTCAAAAGCCTGATAGACGCGGCCGAATTTAAATACGCGGACGGCATCAGCGTGGTCCGCTCTATCCGTAAAAAGTATCCTGACGCTAATGTTTCCCGCGTGGCGGGTGCCGACCTCTGGGAGCAGCTTATGGCCCGCGCGGGCGCGCAGGGCACGCCCGTGTTCCTGATTGGTGGGAAGCCCGGGATTCTGGCCCAGACGGAGGAGAAACTGCGTCGACAATGGAATGTTAATATTGTCGGCAGCCAGGACGGTTACTTCAAGCCGGAAGATCGGCAGGCGCTGTTTGAGCGCGTTCGCGACAGCGGGGCGAAAATTGTCACCGTGGCGATGGGGTCCCCGCGCCAGGAGATCCTGATGCGTGACTGCCGTCTGGTCTGTCCGGATGCCCTCTACATGGGCGTCGGCGGCACCTACGACGTCTTTACCGGCCACGTTAAGCGTGCGCCAAAGGTCTGGCAAAATCTGGGGCTGGAGTGGCTGTACCGCCTGTTATCGCAACCGACGCGTATTAAACGACAGATCCGACTGCTTCGCTATCTCGCCTGGCATTACTCCGGCAAAATGTAATCAAAATGTAGCGCGATATGCTATTCGCGCTGCAACTCGCCTGCAAAACTGCTGATAATCTGTGCAATGCATTCATTTTTTTAATGCATCGTTTGCCATTTGGTCGATTTTAAGAAACCATTCGCACCGTATTTTAGTCCCCCTAAAAAACAATACCCGGTATTAAGCCGGGAAACAGCAAACACAATCGAGGATCTATGGCAGAGAAAAAACCGGAGCTACAGCGTGGGCTGGAAGCTCGTCATATTGAACTGATAGCGCTGGGCGGCACTATCGGCGTGGGCCTGTTTATGGGCTCCGCAAGCACGCTCAAGTGGGCAGGCCCTTCCGTTTTACTGGCGTACATTATCGCCGGGCTGTTTGTTTTCTTCATCATGCGTTCCATGGGCGAAATGCTCTTCCTGGAGCCGGTAACTGGCTCCTTCGCCGTATACGCGCACCGTTATATGAGTCCCTTCTTCGGCTACCTGACGGCCTGGTCATACTGGTTTATGTGGATGGCGGTGGGCATCTCAGAGATCACCGCGATAGGGGTCTACGTGCAGTTCTGGTTCCCGGACATGGTCCAGTGGATACCGGCACTCATTGCCGTGGGGCTGGTGGCGCTGGCAAACCTGGCTGCCGTGCGCCTTTACGGTGAAATTGAGTTCTGGTTCGCCATGATCAAGGTCACCACCATTATCGTGATGATTGTCGTCGGCCTGGGCGTGATTTTCTTCGGCTTTGGCAACGGTGGACACGCTATCGGCTTCGGCAACCTGACCGAAAACGGCGGCTTCTTTGCCGGCGGCTGGAAGGGCTTCCTGACGGCGCTGTGTATCGTTGTGGCTTCGTATCAGGGCGTGGAGCTGATTGGGATTACCGCCGGTGAAGCGAAAAATCCTCAGGTCACACTGCGTAGCGCAGTAGGCAAAGTGCTTTGGCGTATCCTGATTTTCTACGTGGGCGCAATCTTCGTTATCGTGACCATCTTCCCGTGGAATGAAATAGGCTCGACGGGCAGCCCGTTCGTTTTAACCTTTGCCAAAATTGGTATCACGGCAGCGGCGGGTATTATCAACTTTGTGGTTCTGACGGCCGCCTTGTCTGGCTGTAACAGCGGAATGTACAGCTGTGGCCGCATGCTCTATGCGCTCTCGAAGAATAACCAGCTGCCTGCAGCGATGAGTAAAGTCTCACGTGCCG
This sequence comes from Enterobacter sp. PP-008-ECC_S150, assembly GCF_045257065.1. Lineage (NCBI taxonomy): Bacteria > Pseudomonadati > Pseudomonadota > Gammaproteobacteria > Enterobacterales > Enterobacteriaceae > Enterobacter > Enterobacter sp. PP-008-ECC_S150. The sequence continues at coordinate 32,398 of NZ_JBJHHG010000022.1, forward strand.
GCGTGCCGGTAGCGGGCGTGGCGGTTTCTATTGCGATCCTGCTGATTGGCTCTTGCCTGAATTACATCATTCCTAATCCGCAGCGCGTGTTTGTTTACGTCTATAGCGCCAGCGTCCTGCCGGGCATGGTGCCGTGGTTTGTTATCCTCATCAGCCAGCTGCGTTTCCGTCATGCGCATAAAAAGGCAATTGAAAGCCATCCGTTCCGCTCCATTCTGTTCCCCTATGCGAACTATTTGACGATGGCGTTCCTGATTTGCGTATTAATCGGGATGTACTTTAATGAAGATACCCGCATGTCGCTGTTTGTCGGGGTGATCTTCCTGGCGGCCGTGACGGCTGCGTATAAGCTTTTTGGACTGGGTCGCCGCGCCACCACGCAGAAAGTGGAGGAATAAGCGGCAAAATGTGCAAACCATAACCAAACGCGCATTTTTTTCAAAAAAGCACTAGACAGCGGGGACGGAGGTACGTAATATCCAGCCCCGCAACGGCGCTAAGCGCCCGTAGCTCAGCTGGATAGAGCGCTGCCCTCCGGAGGCAGAGGTCTCAGGTTCGAATCCTGTCGGGCGCACCATTAACCCGGTGCTGGAGCTGCGGTGGTCTGAGAATTAGTCAGTACCGCGTGAAAGAATACAGTGGTGGCTATAGCTCAGTTGGTAGAGCCCTGGATTGTGATTCCAGTTGTCGTGGGTTCGAATCCCATTAGCCACCCCATTATTTGAAAGAGTTGTGAATTGCGAAGGTGGCGGAATTGGTAGACGCGCTAGCTTCAGGTGTTAGTGTCCTTTGGATGTGGGGGTTCGAGTCCCCCCCCTCGCACCACGACTTTTTAAATGAATTGAACTAAAAATTCAAAAAAGCAGTACATCGGCGAGTAGCGCAGCTTGGTAGCGCAACTGGTTTGGGACCAGTGGGTCGGAGGTTCGAATCCTCTCTCGCCGACCAATTTTGAACCCCGCTTCGGCGGGGTTTTTTGTTTTCTGCCACTTTTTATCCCTGTAGTGATTCCCCGACAGCGCCCTGTTTCATTGTCGCGATTCAGCGACATCCAATCGATTGAAAATGAAAGAATTATTCTTTTATCTGTTTTGCTGTCTCCGCCTGGCGACAGATTTCTGCCTTTATCGGCACATTGTGGGGCGTAAGACGCCGCTTACAGCATAATTTCCTTTTATCTTAAAATGTTGCGTTATGTAAAAGTTCCTGGTGTTATGTTGGCACGTTACGTGCAATAATATGCGTGTAGATGCTCATTCCATCTCTTATGTTCGCCTTAGTGCCTCATAAACTCAGGAATGACGCAGAGCCATTTACGGTGCTTATCGTCCACTGACAGATGTCGCTTCGGCCTCATCAGACACCATGGGCATAACGTTGAGTGAAGCACCAAATATGTTGTCTTACAGACCTGTTTTAACGCCTGCTTTTATAGCAGGCGTTTTTTTATGCCTTATTCCTGATACCGGCTCACGATCGGGGCAACTATCAACAGGGCCACTGACGAGACAGCATAGAGCGCCTCTACTGAGCCAAACGCTGAAGCGACCACCGCTGCAATGCCGGTGAAAAGAGAGGCGCTGAGCGTTTGCCAGCGCCAGGCTTTACCGCTGGCCGAAGCGGTTTGCGTGATATGAAAACTACTGAGTACGCCAAACGTCCCGGCCGCAAAGAGAACATTCGAGGCCAGATGCGCGATAAATATCGCCCCCAGTGCACATGCCGTCCACCCGGACAACATCGGCAGCATTCCATACGCGGTCAGAAAGATGCTGAGACAAACGATGATGCGCGGCGTGTTAGCCGCAATGCGCGTCAGGCTCTCTTTTTTTAGCAGCAGGGGGCCGCATAGCTGCCCCATGCTCCTCGCGAACAGCAGCGGCAGAGCAAGGCCCGCCGAATCCTGAGGATGGAGTTGCTGCGCCAGGGCAGGAAGCAGCGCCATGGCCGGTGAGCCGACGGCGGCCAGCGCTGGCAGAATAAGCAGGCTGCGTTTTTGCCGAACGGATAATGTCCGCCAGCGTAATGCCGCAGGTGCCTCCTCGTCACCGGGTGCAGGGAGCGATGGCGAAGAAAACCGGCGCCCAGCCAGCCATAGCAGTAACAATGCCCCCAAAAAGCTGGCGGCGTCGATGGCCAGCAGGGTAAACACGGATGTCTTCTGGAACAGCATCACGCCAAGGCCAGTCCCTAACAATACCTGAGAAGCAAAAATCACGTTTTCCAGACAGGTTGCCGCAGGCAGTTCGGCTTCGCTAAGTCCGCGCTTAAACAGCAACGTCAGGGCGGGCCAGCTCATCCCGCTGAGCAGCGCTTCGGCGGACTGCACGGCGAGTAGTGCGGCAACGCTGTGGTAACCCACGCCAAGCAGGGGAAAGAGCAGTGCGATCAGACCCAGCCCCTCGGTCAGCATCAGCAGGGATATCGGAGAATAGCGTGAGCACAGCTTTTCGCCGATTGTGCTGCCGATGAACCCCGGTAACGTAGCGAAAAGAAAAGCGAGGGTGAGCAGGGCGGGCGGGGCTGACCACGCTAACAGCAAACCGAAGACCACAACCTGGGTTAAGCCATTCCCCAGCGAAGAAAAGATAAAAGCACAGGCAAGCAGGCGCAGCCAGCGGTGGCAGCGCAGCGCCTGGATAAGCGCATACAAAAGCGAGTTCATGACGATTTCCTTTCAAAAACGATTTAGTCCACGCTGCAAAATGTGCGCGTGTGTGAAAAAAGGTTAATGAAAAGACATCGTTACATTGGCGGGTTCGTTTCCGGATGTGGGTGTAAAGAATGTAGCAGGAGAAAGGCGATAAAAAAAGAGGCCATTTGGCCTCCCGATAGATTACTGCTGCGTACCGTTATTTTGCAGCGTCAGCAGCAGCCCATCACGCCGCATGGCGGCAGCCTCCTCCGGCTTATGCTGCTTATCCAGCGTATCGGCAAGCCACGCGTAGTCGAAAGCATCAGGACGCTGCTTCAGCGCCGCGCGGAAGGCGAGGCTCGCCTCTTGCCATTCGCCGTGCTTCATCAGCGACTGACCGAGCGTGCTCCACAGCAGCGGGCGGTCGCCGACGGTTTTGATCTGCTGGCGCAGCACTTTCTCGACTTGCTCCGGGTTATTGGTTTTCAGGCGCGGGATCACCATCACCAGACGATCGTCGTACTGGCGCTTGAGACCGTCAAGGAGGATCTCCTGGGCGGTGTCATGGTCGTCACATTCAATAAGATGCTCCGCCATTGCCACCTGCAGAGGAACCTGCTGACGCGTTTTCCGGCTCTGATTCTTCCACCACGTTTTCAGGCCATCGCTGCCCAGGTCGGCGCGCGCCTGATCCATCAGGCCAATCCACGCCAGACGCTGAAGCTCGTCACGATGTTCATCGTCGCCTACCCCGGCTTTCGCCATGGACGGAATGATGTCCAGCAGCGAGCCCCAGGCGCCGGTACGAATATAGGCCTGCTCGGCAAGACGCAGCACTTCCGGATGACGCGGTGCGACTTCCAGCAGACGGTCGATGCCGTGGCGAGCCGCGTGATTCTCGTTGCGCGCCAGCTGCAGACGAACGCGCGTGATTTCCACCGGAATCGGGTCGCCGTGAGCCAGCTCAGCCGCCCGCTCCAGGTGCTGATTGGCGCGGGCTTCGTCACCGCGCTGCTGCGCCGCTTCGGCCGCCAGCAGATAGTTCACCACCGGCTGTTCGGCGTGATCGGCGTTTTTCGACATCAGCTTTTCAACCTGCTGATAGTCACCCTCTGCAAGCTTCAGCAGCGCCTGCTCGGTCTGTTTACGGGCAAGGCGGCGTTTACGGCCGACGAACCAGCCGCGCGTATGGGCACCGGTACGGAAAATACGGCGGAGGATCCATTCGATCGCAAACAGCACCACCACGCCGAGGATCAGAATAATCACCAGGCCCGTTACGCTGGTTTCGATGTTGTAATTATCCGTCTGGATCAGGACATAGCCCTGATGACCTGCAAGCATCGGCCCCAGCACGATCCCGGCGATCAGCAGAATGAAGAGTAAGAGGACTTTTAGCATCATTACTCTCCTTGTGGTGCGCTTTCAGGCGTGGGAGCCGGAGCGGGCGCCGCTCCGCCCGTCTGCTCGGCCGGTACGCCCGGCTGTGCCAGCAGGTTACGCACGCGCGTCTGCATCAGCTTCTCCAGAATCGGCTGGCTGGCCAGCTTGTCCGGCACGTTCATGGTGATGTTCTGCTGGCTCAGCTTGTCGATATCTTCGAGGAACGCGGTGGTCGTCGCATCATCGGTGTTGTAGTAAGCGCGCACCCACGTTGAGACGTTATCCAGCGCCTGTTTGTAGGTCTCTTCCTGATGACGCGGCACGGCCTGCGCCGCCACCAGCAGGCGGGAACGGATGTTCTCGCGCAGATAGATATCCTGATTAGGCGCTAACAGCGGCACGGCGGTTTCATCGCGACGACGAATGGTGATAAAGCTGTCCATAAAGTTCTGCCAGCTTTTCTGCAGGTTGATGCGCCATTCGCTCAGGGAGCTGGAAAGCTCGGTACCGTCGGAGTCCATCGGGGAGTCGTCGTCGTTATTATCCGCCAGCTGCAGGTTATCGATCTGGTTCGAAAGCTGGTTCACTTTGAGGATAATGCCGTCGTAATCCACCTGCGAGACGGCGGAGAGGCTGGCGATATCTTCGGTAATCGCGCGACGGGCGGTGATAAGGCTCGGGTCGTTCATGTCTGCCAGGCTTGCATCGGCGCTTTTCAGCAGCGCGGCGGCAGTGGTGACGTCCTGATCGCTCCACAGCTTACGCCCGGCGAGCTTCACCAGGAAATCAGCCTGCGAGAGCAGCCAGGTTTTGGCGTCGGTGCCGGAAATCGTTGCGACTTTCTGCTGCACGTCGCCCAGCTGTTTGGTCAGCGCTTCCTGCTTGCTGTTCGCTTCGGCAAGCGCGGCGGCCTGCTGCTTAATCACCGTTTCCAGCTCGGTTTTCTGCGTTTCCTGCGCTTTTTGCAGGGCGGTGAGCTGATTGACCAGCGCGTCGTTAGTGGACGTCTGATTCGCGCTCTGTTGCTTCACCAGCCCATACAGGCCAACGCCTGCTGCCAGCGCAATGGCGATGGCAATCGCGCTCAGCGCGAGGCTGGTTTTGTTGCTGCCGTTTTTCTTCTCAGCGGTTTTCTCAGTCGTCTCTGGCTGTGGCGTCGTCTCCACAGTCTCCCTGGTCTCTTCAACCACGGCGGAGGATTTGTCGTGTTCCGTCATTATGGCTTCCCATTTGAGAGTTATTGTAATGCGCGCAGCAGCGCATCGTTGTCGGCGTTATCAGCGATCCGAATATCCTGCCAGCCCAGTTCCCGGGCCTGGTTCGCCAGACGCTCACTGACGACAAGAAGCCGACAGCGGAGTAACCAGTTTTCGCGATACCAAAGCGGTATCAGCGCCCAAAGCTGTTGTAACATTTCACCGCTGGTGACCACCAGCGTATTGATGCCCCGCGCGTGCCAGCGCATCGCCTCTTCCGCGCCATCGTAGTGCTTTGCGCAGCGCTGATAGCACTCAACGAACGTCACGTTCGCACCCCGTTCACGCAGCGTTTCACCCAGCAGCTCGCGGCCACCGTTGCCGCGTAAAATGAGCGCACGCTTGCCGGCAACGGTTTGTAATTCAGGTAATTGTAGCAAGACTTCACTGATTTCCCGATCTAACGGGTAACGAACGTCCGCGCCGCTTACGGTATGCAGCGCCAGCGCCGTTGTGCGGCCAATCGCGAAATAACGGGGGGCGGTTGGCCAGGCCAGGCCCTGCTGCTGCAGCTGCCCGTGGGCAAAATCCACGGCATGCTGCGACAGCGCAAACAGCAGGTCGCCTTCCTGAAGGGTATTCATCTGGTCGACGAGCGCAGAGAGCTCGCGGCCGGGGGAGAATTCAATGAGCGGAAAACTCCAGGCCACCTGCCCCAGTGTGCGCAGACGGCTCACTAACTGCTCTCCTGCGGGAGAAGGGCGGGTGACGAGAATACTCATGCAGGGGGTTCTCCATTATAAACGTCAGCCAGGATCTCGCGGGCGCCGTTATCCAGTAATTCTTCCGCCAGCGACACGCCAAGCTGCTCGGCATCTTGCGCTTTGCCGCGACGTTCGCCGCGCACCATCTGCGAACCGTCCGGGGCGCCCACCAGCGCGCGCAGCCACAGCTCGCCATTCGTTAATTCAGCATAGCTGCCAATCGGCACCTGGCACCCGCCTTCGAGGCGGGTATTCATCGCCCGCTCGGCTTTTACGCGGGTCGCGGTTTCGTCATGGTTCAGCGGGGCAAGGAGCTCCCGGGTACGCGCATCGTCCAGACGGCACTCAATGCCGACGGCACCCTGGCCCACGGCCGGCAGCGACAGCTCTGGCGGCAACGCCACGCGAATGCGCGACTCCAGACCCAGACGCTTCAGGCCAGCAACGGCGAGAATAATGGCATCGTAATCGCCGTTATCCAGCTTGCCCAGACGCGTACCGACGTTACCGCGCAGCGAGCGAATGATTAGATCGGGACGACGCTCCGCCAGCTGACACTGACGGCGTAAACTGGACGTGCCAACCACGCTACCTTCTGGCAGCGCGTCGAGCGAGTCATAGCGGTTAGAGACAAACGCATCGCGCGGATCTTCGCGCTCGCAGATGGTCACCAGCCCCAGCCCTTCCGGGAATTCGACGGGCACGTCTTTCATCGAATGTACGGCGATATCGGCACGGTTCTCAAGCAATGCCAGTTCCAGTTCTTTGACAAACAGGCCTTTGCCGCCCACTTTCGCCAGCGGCGTATCGAGGATCACGTCGCCGCGCGTGACCATCGGCACCAGCTCGACGCGCAATCCACTGTGGCAGGCTTCAAGGCGCTGCTTCACATAATGTGCCTGCCAGAGCGCAAGAGGGCTTTGGCGTGTGGCAATTCTCAAAACATTGTCTAACATGCTTGTTACCGTCATTATCAATCGCTAACCATCCTAACATTGTTGACTCTGGGATGGCAGTTTTACGGTTGATGAAGCGAGAGAGGGACAAGGTGGCGGATTCGTCAGCCATAGCCGTATTCAGGAATTTACACGTACAGAACGGTGCTACACTTGTATGTAGCGCATCTTTCTTTACGGTCAACCGGCAAGGTGTTAAATTGATCACGTTTTAGACCATTTTTTCGTCGCTACCACTAAAAATGATAAGGGCGAAAAAGGGTAACGGTTATCTTTTTGAAATACTGCGGGCCCGCTGTTATTCGTGTTCTGAATAGCTTGCGACACCCGGAAACATCAGGCGATACGTCTTGTACCTCTATATTGAGACTCTGAAACAGAGACTGGATGCCATAAATCAACTGCGTGTGGATCGCGCGCTAGCTGCTATGGGCCCTGCTTTCCAGCAGGTATACAGTCTGCTGCCGACATTATTGCACTATCACCACCCGCTGATGCCCGGCTACCTTGACGGTAACGTTCCCCAGGGCATTTGCCTTTTCACGCCTGATGAAACCCAACAGCATTATTTGAACGAGCTGGAGCTCTACCGCGGCATGCCGCCTCAGGAGTCCCCGAAGGGTGAACTGCCGATTACCGGCGTTTACTCCATGGGGAGTACCTCATCGGTAGGGCAAAGCTGTTCTTCGGACCTGGATATCTGGGTCTGCCATCAGTCCTGGCTCGATAATGACGAGCGTCAGCTGCTGCAGCGTAAATGCAGCCTGCTGGAAAGCTGGGCGGCATCGCTCGGCGTGGAAGTGAGCTTCTTCCTGATTGATGAAAACCGTTTCCGTCATAACGAAAGCGGCAGTCTGGGCGGTGAAGACTGCGGCTCGACCCAGCACATCTTATTGCTGGATGAATTCTACCGTACTGCCGTGCGCCTGGCCGGGAAGCGTATTCTGTGGAATATGGTCCCGTGTGAAGAGGAAGAGCATTACGACGATTACGTCATGTCGCTTTATGCTCAGGGCGTGCTGACGCCAAACGAATGGCTGGACCTCGGCGGCCTCAGCTCGCTGTCTGCGGAAGAGTACTTTGGCGCAAGCCTCTGGCAGCTCTACAAGAGCATCGACTCGCCGTACAAAGCGGTGCTCAAAACGCTGCTGCTGGAAGCCTATTCCTGGGAATACCCTACGCCGCGCCTGCTGGCGAAAGATATCAAGCAGCGACTGCACGACGGGGAGATCGTCTCCTTCGGGTTAGACGCCTACTGCATGATGCTGGAGCGCGTGACCGAATACCTGAAAGCCATTGATGACACCACGCGTCTTGACCTGGTGCGTCGATGTTTCTATCTCAAAGTGTGTGAGAAGTTGAGCCGCGAGCGCGCCTGCGTGGGCTGGCGTCGTGAAGTGGTCAGTCAGTTAGTAAAAGAGTGGGGATGGGACGAAGCGCGTCTGTCCATGCTCGACAACCGGGCCAACTGGAAAATCGATCAGGTGCGTGAAGCGCACAACGAACTGCTTGATGCCATGATGCAAAGCTACCGTAACCTGATCCGCTTTGCGCGCCGTAACAACCTCAGCGTTTCCGCCAGTCCGCAGGACATCGGGGTATTGACCCGTAAGCTGTACGCCGCGTTTGAAGCGCTGCCGGGCAAAGTCACGCTGGTTAACCCGCAGATTTCGCCAGACCTGTCAGAACCGAACCTGACCTTTATCTATGTTCCGCCGGGCCGCGCGAACCGCACCGGGTGGTATCTGTACAACCGTGCGCCAAGCATGGACTCCATCATCAGCCATCAGCCGCTGGAATATAACCGCTATCTGAACAAGCTGGTGGCCTGGGCCTGGTTTAACGGCCTGCTGACCTCGCGCACGCGCCTGTTTATCAAAGGCAACGAGGTGGTCGATCTCGCGAAGCTGCAGGAGATGGTGGCGGATGTCTCGCACCACTTCCCGCTGCGTCTGCCTGCCCCAACGCCAAAAGCGCTCTACAGCCCGTGCGAGATTCGCCCTCTGGCGATTATCGTCAACCTGGAATACGACCCGACGGCGGCCTTCCGCAATCAGGTGGTCCATTTTGACTTCCGCAAGCTGGACGTCTTTAGCTTTGGCGAGCAGCAAAACTGCCTGGTGGGCAGCGTAGACCTGCTGTATCGCAACTCGTGGAACGAAGTGCGTACCCTGCACTTCAACGGCGAGCAGGCGATGATCGAAGCGCTGAAAACCATTCTCGGCAAGATGCATCAGGATGCCGCGCCGCCAGACAGCGTCGAAGTGTTCTGCTACAGCCAACATCTGCGTGGCTTAATTCGTACCCGCGTGCAGCAGCTGGTCTCTGAGTGTATCGAACTGCGCCTCTCCAGTACCCGTCAGGAAACCGGGCGCTTTAAGGCGCTGCGCGTCTCCGGCCAAACCTGGGGTCTGTTCTTCGAGCGCCTGAACGTGTCGGTACAGAAGCTGGAAAACGCCATTGAGTTCTACGGCGCGATTTCGCACAACAAGCTGCATGGCCTGTCGGTGCAGGTGGAAACCAACCACGTTAAGCTGCCGCAGGTGGTGGACGGATTCGCCAGTGAAGGGATCATTCAGTTCTTCTTTGAAGAGTCGGGCGACGATGCCGGGTTCAACATTTACATTCTGGATGAGACCAACCGCGCCGAGGTGTATCACCACTGTGAAGGCAGCAAAGAGGAGCTGGTGCGCGACGTCAGCCGCTTCTACTCCTCTTCGCATGACCGCTTCACCTACGGCTCAAGCTTTATCAACTTTAACCTGCCGCAGTTCTACCAGATTGTGAACGTGGACGGGCGAGCGCAGGTGATTCCGTTCCGAACCCAGACGATAGCGCCAGTTCCCGCAAACCAGGATACCGCCCCGCTGTTGCAGCAGTATTTCTCCTGAGCCTTTTCGCCGGGTTGCGCTAACGCTTACCCGGCCTACGGTCCGAGTCGCTGTTGCCGGGTGGCGCTGACGCTTACCGGGCCTACGGTTTGAGCCGTTGTAGGCCCGGTAAGGCGTAGCCGCCACCGGGCAACAAAACTACCTGAAACGCACGTCCTCACCCGCTTGCGCGGTCGCTGCCTGTTCCAGCAGATCCCAGAACGGCACGCCGCTGCGGTCGCAAACCCATTCCCCGTCTTTCAGATCGAAATGATAGCCGCCCTGCTTAGCCGCCAGCCAGACCTGGTGAAGCGGCTCCTGGCGGTTAATAATAATTTTGCTGCCATTTTCGAAGCTCAGGGTCAGAATGCCGCCGTTGATTTCACAATCGATATCGCTGTCGCCGTCCCAGTCGTCAATACGCTCTTCAATGGTCATCCACAGGTTGTCGGCAAGGCGATGGAATTCACTGTCGTTCATGGTTTTGTTCCTGTTTTTCGTGATGCCGGCAGTATAACCCTAAATAATTCCCGTTGCAGGAGAGCGGCAAACTCTTGCTTTTGTGTCTTCTCCTGCGATGATAGAAACAGATTTGAACTTACGGGCATCTTTATAATGAAAAACGCTTTCCGAACGCTTGCCGTTCTCATCACGCTGTTTAGCCTGACGGGCTGCGGACTGAAGGGACCACTGTACTTCCCACCTGCGGATAAAACCGCACCGCCGCCGACGAAACCCGTTAACAGCGGCATTGAGTCTTCCACGCCAAATACGAACGACCGTGGCGACAACGGCGGCCCGACTCAGGTTAATCTCTGACGACAACGTTCTGTACCCGCGCAATGGAGCAAATGATGCAGTTCTCTAAAATGCATGGCCTTGGCAACGATTTTATGGTCGTCGACGCGGTAACGCAGAATGTGTTTTTCTCCCCGGAACTGATCCGTCGCCTGGCAGATCGGCATCTGGGCGTGGGGTTCGATCAGCTGCTGGTGGTTGAGCCACCGTACGATCCCGACCTCGATTTTCACTACCGTATCTTTAACGCCGACGGCAGCGAAGTTAACCAGTGCGGCAACGGCGCGCGCTGCTTTGCCCGCTTTGTTCGCCTGAAAGGGCTGACCAACAAGCGTGATATTCGCGTCAGTACCGCCAATGGCCGCATGGTGCTCAGCGTCACTGACGATGAGCTGGTGCGCGTGAACATGGGCGAGCCTAACTTCGAGCCCTCCGTCGTGCCGTTTCGCGCAAACAAAGCGGAAAAGACCTATATTATGCGTGCGGCCGAGCAGACAGTATTGTGCGGCGTCGTCTCAATGGGTAACCCACACTGCGTGATTCAGGTTGATGATGTGGAAACCGCGGCGGTCGAAACGCTCGGCCCGGTGCTGGAAAGCCACGAACGTTTCCCGGAGCGTGCGAACATCGGCTTTATGCAGGTGGTGAAGCGCGAGCACATTCGTCTGCGGGTTTACGAGCGCGGCGCGGGTGAGACTCAGGCCTGCGGCAGCGGTGCCTGTGCGGCGGTGGCCGTGGGCATCTCCCAGGGGTTACTGGCAGAAGAGGTTCGCGTGGAATTACCGGGCGGTCGGCTTGATATCGCCTGGAAAGGACCGGGTCATCCACTGTATATGACTGGCCCGGCGGCACATGTCTATGACGGGTTTATCCATCTATGAAACAACCAGGGGAAGAACTGCAGGAAACAGTGACGGAACTGGACGACAGAGCCGTTGTTGATTATCTGCTGCGCAATCCTGAGTTTTTTATTCGCAATGCACGCGTCGTCGAAGAGATGCGCGTGCCGCATCCGGTTCGCGGGACCGTGTCGCTGGTCGAATGGCACATGGCGCGCGCGCGCAACCACATCAATCAGCTTGAAGAGAACATGACGCTGCTGATGGAGCAGGCCAGCACCAATGAAAGCCTGTTTTATCGTCTGCTGCATCTGCAGGCGCGTCTGGCGTCGGCGCACAGCCTTGACGAGTTCCTCAGCCGCTTCCACCGCTGGGCGCGCGAGCTGGGGCTGGCGGGCGCAACGCTTCGTCTGTTCCCTGACCGCTGGCGCATTGGCGCGCCGTCGGGGTTTACCCATCTGGCACTCAGCCGTCAGGCGTTTGAACCGCTGCGCATTCAGCGTCTGGGGCATGAGCACCACTATCTGGGGCCGCTGAACGGACCCGAGCTGCTGGTGGTGCTGCCGGAGGCCAAGGCGATTGGCTCGGTGGCGATGTCGCTGATGGGTCGCGATGGCGATCTGGGCGTCATCTTATTTACCAGCCGCGACGCGCATCACTATGAGCAGGGGCAAGCCACCCACCTGCTGCAGGAGATCGCCCTGATGCTGCCCGAGCTGCTGGAGCGCTGGATTGAGCGCGTATGACGGACGGACTGCTCGCCACTGACGTCTCGCGCTTTCTGCGCTATCTCGGCGTGGAACGTCAGCTTAGCCCCATTACGCTGCTTAACTATCAGCGTCAGCTTGATGCCATCATGCAGATTGCCGAAGAGATCGGCCTGAAAAGCTGGCAACAATGTGACGCCGCCACGGTGCGCGGGTTCGTCGTGCGTAGCCGTAAAAAAAATCTCAGCCCGGCGAGCCTGGCGCTCAGGCTCTCCGCGCTGCGCAGTTTCTTCGACTGGCTGGTCAGCCAGGGTGGCTTAAAAGCCAACCCGGCGAAAGGGATCGCCACGCCGAAAGCCCCGCGCCATCTGCCGAAAAATATCGACGTCGACGACGTCAATCGCCTGCTGGATATTGACCTTAACGATCCGCTCGCCGTGCGCGACCGTGCGATGCTGGAGGTCATGTACGGTGCCGGGCTGCGTCTGTCTGAACTCGTCAACCTCGACCTAAAGCATCTCGATCTGGAATCGGGCGAAGTGTGGGTAATGGGCAAGGGCAGCAAAGAGCGCCGCCTGCCGATTGGCCGCAACGCGGTCTCGTGGATTGAGCACTGGCTTGACCTGCGCGGGCTGTTTGGTGCGGACGAAGATGCGCTGTTCCTGTCGAAGCTCGGCAAGCGGATATCGGCGCGTAACGTGCAGAAGCGCTTTGCGGAGTGGGGCATTAAGCAGGGGCTGAACAGCCACGTTCACCCGCACAAGCTGCGCCACTCCTTTGCGACACACATGCTTGAGTCGAGCGGCGATCTGCGCGGCGTGCAGGAACTGCTCGGCCACGCGAATCTGTCGACGACTCAAATCTATACCCACTTAGACTTCCAGCACCTTGCCTCGGTGTATGACGCGGCGCATCCACGCGCCAAACGGGGGAAATAATGCGTTTTTACCGCCCACTGGGTCAGATCTCCGCGCTGACGTTTGACCTTGATGACACCCTTTATGACAACCGCGAGGTGATCCTGCGCACGGAGCAGGAGTCGCTGGCGTTTGTGCAGAACTACCATCCCGCGCTCAAGGCGATACAAAATAAGGACTTCCAGAAGCTGCGTCAGTCCCTGCGGGAGACCGAGCCGGACATTTACCACGACGTGACCGAATGGCGTCGCCGTGCGGTGGAGCAGGCGATGCTGAATGCGGGTCTGAGTGCCCAGGATGCTGCCATCGGTGCCGAAGCGGCAATGGAAAACTTTGCCAAATGGCGCAGCCGTATCGACGTGCCGCAGGAGACCCACGACACGCTGGCGAAGCTTGCCGAAAAGTGGCCGCTGGTGGCCATCACCAACGGCAACGCCCAGCCGGAGCTGTTTGGCCTCAGCGATTACTTTGAATTCGTGCTGCGCGCAGGCCCACACGGGCGCGCGAAGCCGTTCAGCGATATGTATCATCTGGCGGCGGAAAAGCTGAATTTGCCGCTCGGCCAGATCCTGCACGTAGGGGATGACCTGACCACGGACGTGGCCGGAGCCATCCGCTGCGGCATGCAGGCCTGCTGGATCAAGCCGGAAAACGCCGACCTGATGATTGCCTCCGACAGCCGTCTTCTGCCGCACGTGGAAATTTCGCGGTTGGCATCCCTCACGACGCTGATATAATCACCAGTAATATTGTATAAATTACCAGGGTTTTGAAGTTGTAGGCCCGGTAAGCGTAGCGCCACCGGGCGTTTTGCTCTGTTCCTGAATACTATGTGACGGTGCCAATGGACGTTTCTTACCTGCTCGACAGCCTTAATGACAAACAGCGTGACGCGGTTGCCGCCTCGCGCACCAACCTGCTGGTGCTGGCTGGAGCGGGCAGTGGTAAGACGCGCGTGCTGGTTCACCGTATCGCCTGGCTGCAGAGCGTGGAGAACTGCTCCCCGTATTCCATCATGGCGGTGACGTTCACCAACAAGGCGGCGGCGGAGATGCGCCACCGTATCGCCCAGCTGATGGGTACCAGCCAGGGCGGCATGTGGGTCGGCACCTTCCACGGTCTGGCGCACCGCCTGCTGCGCGCGCACCACATGGATGCCAACCTGCCGCAGGATTTTCAAATTCTCGACAGCGAAGACCAGCTCCGCCTGCTGAAGCGCCTGATCAAGGCGATGAATCTCGACGAGAAGCAGTGGCCGCCGCGTCAGGCGATGTGGTACATCAACGGCCAGAAAGACGAAGGGCTGCGCCCGCACCATATCCAGAGCTTCGGCAACCCGGTGGAGCAGACCTGGCAGAACGTCTACAAAGCCTATCAGGAAGCGTGCGATCGCGCCGGTCTGGTGGATTTCGCCGAGCTGCTGCTGCGCGCCCACGAGCTGTGGCTCAACAAGCCGCACATCCTGCAGCACTACCGTGAACGCTTTACCAATATCCTGGTGGACGAATTCCAGGATACCAACAACATCCAGTACGCGTGGATCCGCCTGCTGGCCGGTGAAACCGGCAAGGTGATGATCGTGGGTGATGACGACCAGTCAATCTACGGCTGGCGCGGGGCGCAGGTGGAGAACATCCAGCGCTTCCTCAACGACTTCCCCGGCGCGCAAACCATCCGTCTGGAGCAGAACTACCGCTCGACCAGCAACATCCTGAGCGCGGCCAACGCCCTGATTGAAAACAACAACGGGCGTCTGGGTAAAAAGCTGTGGACCGACGGCGTCGACGGCGAGCCGATTTCGATTTACTGCGCCTTCAACGAGCTCGACGAAGCGCGCTTCGTGGTCAACCGCATTAAAACCTGGCAGGACAACGGCGGCGCGCTGGAGCAGTGCGCCATTCTCTACCGCAGCAACGCCCAGTCGCGCGTGCTGGAAGAGGCGCTCTTGCAGGTGGGCATGCCGTACCGCATTTACGGCGGCATGCGCTTCTTCGAACGTCAGGAAATCAAAGACGCGCTCTCGTATCTGCGTCTGATTGCGAACCGTAACGACGACGCGGCGTTTGAACGCGTGGTCAACACGCCAACCCGCGGCATCGGCGACCGCACGCTGGACGTGGTGCGCCAGGCCTCGCGCGACCGCCAGCTGACGCTGTGGCAGGCATGCCGCGAGCTGCTGCAGGAAAAAGCCCTCGCCGGACGTGCCGCCAGCGCCCTGCAGCGCTTCCTTGAGCTGATTGACGCCCTGGCGCAGGAAACCGCCGACATGCCGCTGCACGTGCAGACCGACCGGGTGATTAAAGACTCCGGCCTGCGCACCATGTACGAGCAGGAAAAAGGCGAGAAGGGCCAGACCCGAATCGAGAACTTAGAGGAGCTGGTCACGGCAACGCGCCAGTTCAGCTATAACGAAGAAGACGAAGACCTGATGCCGTTGCAGGCGTTCCTGTCACATGCCGCGCTGGAAGCGGGGGAAGGGCAGGCGGACACCTGGCAGGATGCGGTTCAGCTGATGACGCTGCACTCCGCTAAAGGCCTGGAGTTCCCGCAGGTATTTATCGTCGGCATGGAAGAGGGGATGTTCCCGAGCCAGATGTCGCTGGATGAAGGCGGCCGTCTGGAAGAAGAGCGTCGTCTGGCCTACGTGGGCGTGACGCGTGCGATGCAAAAGCTGACGTTAACCTACGCCGAAACCCGCCGTCTGTACGGGAAAGAGGTCTATCACCGTCCGTCGCGCTTTATCGGCGAACTGCCGGAGGAGTGCGTGGAAGAGGTGCGTCTGCGGGCCAGCATCAGCCGTCCGGTCAGCCATCCGCGTATGGGCTCACCCATCTCTGAAACCGACACCGGCTACAAGCTGGGCCAGCGCGTGCGCCATTCAAAGTTTGGCGAAGGGACCATTGTGAATCTGGAAGGCAGCGGCGAGCACAGCCGCCTGCAGGTGGCGTTCCAGGGGCAGGGGATCAAATGGCTCGTGGCGGCCTATGCGAAGCTGGAAACAGTCTAACTTTCAGAAAAATATCATTATTTTGTAATAATCTGCTAGCCTTATACGGTGAAGGTCAATTAATGCCCTTCAGCGTTCCGTTGCGTGTTGACGCCACAGTTATAGCTGGCGTAACATGCGCGCACGATTACGCTAAGAGGACATTCGCCTTGGACACACCCAGTAGATACTGGCTCAATTCCCTGTCATCCAGGAACAACTCCTAAGGCTATCTCCTCTTGCTGATGGCCTTAGTGGTTGTCAGCGACTGCACTATTCCCGTCGCGCTGAGTCAGGCTGTTTAATGGTCTGAAACCCAATTTGTTTCTGTGTGCCCACCGAACTGTCCGATATTTTTTGCATTGGGAGTCCCGGTCATGTTGAGCGCATTTCAACTCGAAAATAACCGACTGACTCGGCTTGAAGCCGAAGAGTCACAGCCCCTCATTGATGCCGTATGGGTGGATCTGGTCGAGCCGGACGACGATGAGCGCCTTCGCGTACAATCTGAGCTGGGGCAAAGCCTGGCAACCCGCCCGGAACTGGAAGACATCGAAGCCTCCGCGCGTTTTTTTGAAGACGAAGACGGCCTGCACATTCACTCCTTCTTCTTCTTTGAAGATGCGGAAGACCACGCGGGTAACTCCACCGTGGCGTTTACCATTCGCGACGGCCGTCTGTTTACCCTGCGCGAGCGCGAACTTCCGGCCTTCCGCCTCTACCGCATGCGCGCCCGCAGCCAGGCGATGGTGGACGGTAACGCCTACGAGCTGCTGCTCGACCTGTTCGAAACCAAAATTGAACAGCTGGCGGACGAAATTGAAAACATCTACAGCGATCTGGAAAAGCTGAGCCGGGTGATCATGGAAGGCCATCAGGGCGATGAGTACGATGAAGCGCTCTCCACGCTGGCGGAGCTGGAAGATATCGGCTGGAAGGTGCGTTTGTGTCTGATGGATACCCAGCGCGCGCTGAACTTCCTGGTGCGCAAGGCGCGTCTGCCGGGCGGTCAGCTGGAGCAGGCGCGTGAGATCCTGCGCGATATCGAATCCCTGCTGCCGCACAACGAATCCCTGTTCCAGAAGGTGAACTTCCTGATGCAGGCGGCGATGGGCTTTATCAACATCGAGCAGAACCGCATCATCAAGATCTTCTCGGTGGTATCCGTGGTGTTCCTCCCGCCGACGCTGGTGGCATCGAGCTATGGGATGAACTTTGAGTTTATGCCGGAGCTGAAGTGGAGCTTTGGCTACCCGGGGGCGATTATCTTTATGATCCTCGCGGGGCTGGCGCCGTATCTGTACTTTAAGCGTCGTAACTGGCTGTAAAAATCTGGCGGGTGGCGCTGCGCTTACCCGCCCTACAGAACGTGTAGGCCGGATAAGGCGCAGCCGCCATCCGGCAAAAAGGCCCTACAGCCCTTTACGCACTCTGCGCTGGGTATAAATCGCATCGGCAACGAAAATCGCCAGCGCCACCCAGATAAAGGCGAACGTCACCATCTTATCTGCACCCGGCACTTCGCCGTAAAACACCACCGCCAACAGGAACATTAGCGTCGGGCCAATGTACTGGAAGAAGCCCAGCGTGGAGAGACGCAGGCGCGTTGCCGCGCCGGTGAAGCACAGCAGGGGAATGGTGGTCACCACGCCCGCCGCCATCAGCATCAGGTTCAGCGACCACGGGTTGCTGCCCATGTGGCTGGTGGCGCTGTCGGCGATGCCAAAGAGATAAATCGCCGCCACCGGCAGCAGCCACAGGGTTTCAAACAGCATCCCCGTCTGCGCTTCCACCGCAATCTTCTTACGCACCAGACCGTAAAACGCAAAGCTGAACGCCAGGCCGAGGGCGATAATCGGCAGCGAGCCGAAGGTCCAGAGCTGCACCAGCACGCCGCAGAAGGCCAGGATCACCGCCACCCACTGCATCCGGCGGAAGCGCTCACCGAGGAAAATCATCCCCAGCACAATGTTCACCAGCGGGTTAATGAAGTACCCCAGGCTCGCTTCGAGCATGTGATGGTTATTCACCGCCCAAATAAACAGCAGCCAGTTGCCGCCAATCAGCACGGCAGAGAGCGCCAGCAGGAAGATCTTCTTCGGCGTTTGCAGCAGCGTTTTGACGCCCGACCACTGACGGCTGAGGCTCATCAGCGCAATCATGAAGAAAAACGACCAGATAACGCGGTGAGTGAGGATCTCATCGGCCGGAACGTAGGCGATAAGCTTGAAGTACGCCGGGGCGATACCCCAAATAAAATAAGCGGCAAGGGCGAGTAAAACGCCCTGCCGCGTCTGTTTAGCATCCATCGGGAAAATCCGTTACAAGAAAGTGAATCAATTTTACCCGATTTTGCCGCCTCAACCCACCATATAAGTGGCGGTTGCGCTGGCGATATAAACCTGTTCTTCGTTGTGTAATTCAACGCGCGCCACGGCAACTTTATTCCCCGCGCGCAGCAGGCTGCTGGTGCAGGTGAAGCGATTTCCGCGCCCCGGGCGAAGATAGTCGACGCGCAAATCAATGGTGCCCATGCGCGCCAGACGCTGGCGGAGTTCGTCTTCGTTGATGGTTTCATGGCGGGTCAGCGTACTGCCAACGCAGACCAGACCTGCCGCCACGTCGAGCGCGGAGGCAATCACGCCGCCGTGCAAAATACTTTGCGCCCAGTTACCGACCATCATCGGCTGGTTGTTGAAGCTCAGCTGGGCGAAGTCTTTCTCGTAACGCTCCAGCTCCAGTCCCAGCGCGCGGTTGAACGGCATATGGTAAACAAAAATCTCGCCCACAAGTTTTAACACTTCTTCGGCGGTAAGCATGGCTGACATGAGGCATCACATCCCTATTGTTAATGAAATGTTGATTTTATGCCTCAACAATACGGATTTCCACTTTCAGAAACGAGGATGCAGCAGTTGTCGCAGAAGTCTGTAGAATGTTCGCCACATAACTATTCAATCAATTTTACTCTTTAGCAGGAGAACACCACCGATGCGGACGTATCTGGCCTGGTTACTGGCGGCGGTTTCGCTGCCCCTCACAGCCTATGCGCAGGAAGCGACAATCAAAGAGGTGCATGATAAGCCTGCCGTTCACGGTAGTATTATCGCGAACCTTCTTCAGGAGCATGACAATCCGTTCACGCTCTATCCGTACGACACCAACTACGTGATCTACACCCAGACCAGCGATATGAACAAGGAGGCAATAAGCTCCTATAACTGGTCTGATAATGCGCGTAAAGACGAGGTGAAGTTCCAGCTGAGCCTTGCCTTCCCGTTCTGGCGCGGTATTCTGGGGCCAAACTCGGTGTTTGGGGCTTCTTACACGCAGAAATCCTGGTGGCAGCTCTCAAACAGCGCGGAGTCCTCGCCGTTCCGTGAAACGAACTATGAGCCGCAGCTGTTCCTCGGCTTCGCAACGGATTATGAGTTTGCGGGCTGGACGCTGCGCGATGTTGAAGTGGGCTTTAACCACGATTCTAACGGACGCTCCGATCCAACCTCCCGCAGCTGGAACCGCGCCTATACGCGTCTGATGGCGCAGAACGGTAACTGGATGGTGGAAGTGAAGCCGTGGTATGTGGTTGGCAGCACGGATGACAACCCGGATATCACCAAATACATGGGCTATTACCAGCTCAAAGTCGGCTACCAGCTAGGTGATGCCGTGCTGAGCGCGAAAGGGCAGTACAACTGGAACACCGGTTACGGCGGTGCGGAAGTGGGCTTAAGCTATCCGGTAAGCAAGCATGTCCGCCTTTATACGCAGGTTTACAGCGGCTACGGCGAGTCGCTTATCGATTACAACTTCAACCAGACTCGCGTCGGCGTGGGCGTAATGCTGAACGATATTCTCTAGGCTGCTCGAATGTTTTTGCGTTAAACGTTGAAGTTTCTCTCTCAGGCGCTGAAAATAGCGCCTGTTTCATTTCTGGCATATGGGGTTAACGTGGCGCAGGCGGAAGTATTGAATCAGGAGTCGCTGGCTAAACAGGTTTTGCATGAAACCTTTGGCTTCCAGCAGTTCCGCCCTGGCCAGGAAACCATCATTGAAACGGTGCTGGAAGGTCGTGATTGCCTGGTGGTGATGCCGACCGGCGGCGGGAAATCCCTCTGCTATCAGGTGCCCGCGCTGGTGCTTAACGGCCTGACGGTCGTGGTATCTCCGCTCATTTCGCTAATGAAGGACCAGGTTGACCAGCTGCTCGCCAACGGCGTGGCGGCGGCCTGCCTTAACTCCACGCAAACCCGGGAGCAGCAGCAAGAGGTGATGGCCGGGTGCCGCACCGGGCAGATCCGCCTGCTGTATATCGCCCCGGAACGCCTGATGCTGGATAACTTCCTCGACCATCTTGCGCACTGGAACCCGGTCCTGCTGGCGGTGGATGAAGCGCACTGTATCTCCCAGTGGGGGCACGATTTCCGCCCGGAATACGCCGCCCTCGGCCAGCTCCGTCAGCGCTTCCCCGAGCTGCCTTTTATGGCGCTGACCGCCACGGCGGATGACACCACCCGCCTGGATATCGTTCGCCTGCTCGGGCTGAACGACCCCTATATTCAGGTCAGCAGCTTCGACCGCCCGAACATCCGCTACATGCTGATGGAAAAGTTCAAGCCGCTGGATCAGCTTCTGCGCTACGTCCAGGAGCAGCGCGGCAAGTCCGGCATTATCTACTGCAACAGCCGTGCGAAGGTGGAAGACACCGCCGCGCGCCTGCAAAACCGCGGCTTTAGCGCCGCCGCGTATCACGCCGGATTAGAGAACCACATCCGCGCCGACGTGCAGGAGAAATTCCAGCGTGACGACCTGCAGATTGTGGTCGCGACGGTGGCGTTTGGCATGGGCATCAACAAGCCCAACGTGCGCTTTGTGGTGCACTTCGACATCCCGCGCAATATCGAATCCTACTATCAGGAAACCGGCCGCGCCGGGCGCGACGGTCTGCCTGCGGAAGCGATGCTGTTTTACGATCCGGCCGATATGGCGTGGCTGCGCCGCTGTCTCGAGGAAAAACCGCAGGGACAGCTGCAGGATATCGAACGCCACAAGCTCAACGCGATGGGCGCGTTTGCCGAAGCGCAAACCTGCCGTCGTCTGGTACTGCTCAACTACTTTGGCGAAGGGCGGCAGGAGCCGTGCGGCAACTGCGATATCTGCCTGGATCCGCCAAAGCAGTACGATGGCCTGATGGACGCGCGTAAGGCGCTCTCAACCATTTACCGCGTGAATCAACGCTTCGGGATGGGCTACGTGGTGGAAGTGCTGCGCGGCGCGAATAACCAGCGCATCCGCGACATGGGTCACGACAAGCTGCCTGTCTACGGTATTGGCAAAGACCAGAGCCACGAGCACTGGGTCAGCATTATTCGCCAGCTGATCCACCTCGGCTTTGCCACGCAGAACATTGCTCAGCACTCCGCGCTTCAGCTGACGGAAGCGGCGCGTCCGGTACTGCGCGGTGACGTTGAGCTCAAGCTCGCCGTGCCGCGCGTGGTCGCCCTCAAGCCTCGGGTGATGCAAAAATCCTACGGCGGAAACTACGACCGCAAGCTGTTCGCCAAACTGCGCAAGCTGCGTAAAGCCATTGCTGACGAAGAGAACATCCCGCCTTACGTGGTGTTCAACGACGCGACGTTGATTGAGATGGCCGAGCAGATGCCGCTCAGCGCCAGCGAAATGCTCAGCGTCAACGGCGTGGGAACGCGCAAGCTGGAGCGCTTCGGGAAAGAGTTTATGGCGCTCATCCGCTCTCACGCCGACGGTGATGATGAGGAGTAGTCAGCCGGGCAAAAAAGTGCCAGGATGATGACTCACTGAATTATTTCCCCGCGAGTTAATTATGCTGATGCTATTTCTCACCGTGGCGCTAGTGCATATCGTTGCGCTGATGAGCCCGGGCCCTGACTTTTTCTTCGTATCACAAACGGCCGTCAGCCGCTCCCGCAAAGAGGCGATGATGGGCGTGCTCGGTATCACCATGGGCGTTATGGTCTGGGCGGCGGTTGCGCTGCTCGGTCTGAACCTGATCCTGGCGAAGATGGCCTGGCTGCATAATATCATTATGGTGGGCGGTGGGCTGTACCTGTGCTGGATGGGCTACCAGATGCTGCGCGGGGCGCTGAAGAAAGAAGAGAAAAAGCCGGAAGAGCCAAAGGTGGAGCTGGCAACGGGCGGCCGCAGCTTTGTGAAAGGGCTGCTGACCAACCTGGCGAACCCGAAAGCGATCATCTATTTCGGCTCCGTGTTCTCGCTGTTTGTCGGCGATAGCGTTGGCGCGGGCGCGCGCTGGGGCATCTTCCTGCTGATCGTCGTTGAAACCTTTGCCTGGTTCACTGTCGTCGCCAGCCTGTTCGCCTTACCGGCAATGCGCCGTGGCTACCAACGCATTGCGAAGTGGATTGACGGCTTCGCCGGCGCGCTGTTCGCCGGCTTCGGCATTCATCTCATCATTTCTCGCTAAGCATGACGCGCTGACGCAAGCAGCGCGCCAACCAGCATAAACAGCGAACCAAAGACTTTATTCAGGGCCTTCATCTGCTTAGGCCCTTTTATCCACGCTGCAATCCGCTGCGCGAGCGTCGCGTAACCAATCATCACGATGATATCGACGATAATCGTGGTCGCGCCCAGCACCACGTACTGCATCACCTGGGGCTGATGCGGCACGATAAACTGCGGGAACAGCGCGGCGAGGAACACGATGCTTTTCGGGTTGGTCAGATTGACGAACACCGCACGCTTGAACAGATGGCCGCGGTTTTGCGTCTGAGCGAGCGTATTCAGGTTGATGGAGCCTGCCGCGCGCCACTGCTGAATGCCGAGCCAAATCAGATACGCCGCCCCGGCCCATTTCAGCACCTCAAACGCCAGTACGGAGCGGGAGAACAGGGTTCCCAGACCAATCCCGACCAGCACGATATGAATGCCTAGCCCGGTCTGCAAACCGGCAATGGATGCCGCCGCCCCGCGATACCCATGGTTGATGGAGGTGGTCATGGTGTTAATAGCGCCCGAGCCCGGTGAAAGACTGAGGATGATGGATGTCAGCAGGTAAGCGAACCACCACTCAAAGGTCATTTGAAACTCCCGAATTGTCTGTTTTTATGCCACAATACGCTATTGTTGAGTCATTTTGTGACCGGTGACGAAAAAACGATATTCCTTGGCTTAGGTGAGTAGAAACCCGATGTTTCAGCAGAAAAAGGACTGGGAAACACGAGAAAACGCATTTGCTGCTTTCTCCATGGGGCCGCTGACCGATTTCTGGCGCCAGCGTGAGGAAGATGAGTTTACGGGCGTCGGGGGCATCCCGGTACGCTTCGTTCGTTTCCGTGATGAAAAAAATGACCGGGTGATTGTGGTCTGCCCCGGGCGCATTGAAAGCTACGTTAAATACGCCGAACTGGCTTACGATCTGGTCCATATGGGGTTCGATGTGCTTATCATCGACCACCGTGGACAGGGGCTGTCCGGCCGCATGTTGCCGGACACGCACCGTGGGCACGTCGATCGCTTCAGCGATTACGTCGACGATTTCGCCGCGTTCTGGGAGCAGGAAGTGCAGCCCGGCCCCTGGCGTAAGCGGTACATCCTTGCGCACTCCATGGGGGGGGCGATATCGACGCTGTTTTTGCAGCGTTATAAACACCAGTGCGATGCCATTGCGCTGACCGCGCCGATGTACGGTATCGTCATACGTTTTCCCGACTGGATGGTCCGCCATCTTCTCGACTGGGCTGAGGGCCATCAGCGCATTCGGGAAGGCTACGCCATCGGAACAGGACGCTGGCGCGCGCTGCCGTTCGCCATCAACGTCTTAACCCACAGTCGGCAACGCTATCGCCGCAACCTGCGCTTTTATGCCGATGAGCCGCGTTTACGCGTGGGCGGCCCGACCTGGCACTGGGTGCGGGAAGGTATTCTTGCCGGCGAGCAGGTGCTGGCGGGTGTCGGCGATGACGACACGCCAACGCTCCTGATTCAGGCGGAAGAAGAGCGTGTGGTCGATAACCGCATGCATGACCGCTATTGTGAACTGCGCGCTGCCGCCGGTCACCCTTGTGAAGGGGGGAAACCGCTGGTTATTCACGGTGCGTACCATGAGATCCTTTTTGAAAAGGACGCTATGCGCTCAGTCGCGCTCAACGCCATTGTTGATTTTTTCAACGGGCATAATTGATTCTTGTTTTCCACCAGAGGTTGAAATCCCTATGTACCAGGTTGTTGCATCTGATTTAGATGGCACGCTGCTTTCCCCCGACCACACCCTGTCGCCTTACGCGAAAGAGACCCTAAAGCTTCTGACCGCCCGTGGCGTAAACTTCGTGTTTGCCACCGGCCGCCACCACGTCGACGTGGGGCAGATCCGCGATAATCTTGAGATCAAATCGTACATGATCACCTCCAACGGTGCGCGCGTGCATGATACTGACGGCAACCTGATTTTTACCCATAACCTGGATCGCGATATTGCCGCCGATCTGTTCGGCGTGGTGCATAACAACCCGGCTATCGTCACGAACGTTTACCGCGACGACGACTGGTTTATGAACCGCCACCGCCCGGATGAAATGCGTTTCTTCAAGGAAGCGGTATTCAACTACTCCCTCTACGAGCCGGGCCTGCTGGAGCCGGAAGGGATCAGCAAGGTGTTCTTTACCTGCGACAGCCACGAAGAGCTGCTCCCGCTGGAGCAGGCGATCAACGCCCGCTGGGGCGATCGCGTGAACGTCAGCTTCTCAACCCTGACCTGCCTGGAAGTGATGGCGGGTGGCGTCTCCAAAGGTCACGCGCTGGAGGCGGTAGCGAAACGTCTGGGCTTCGAGCTGAAAGACTGTATCGCCTTCGGTGACGGCATGAACGATGCCGAAATGCTCTCTATGGCGGGCAAGGGCTGCATCATGCAGAACGCGCATCAGCGTCTGAAAGATATGCACCCGGAGCTGGAAGTGATCGGTTCCAATGCTGACAACGCGGTGCCGAAGTATCTGCGCAAACTGTTCCTTGAATAATCTTCATTTGATTGTTTATTGCTCAGATGTCAACTAAAGAGTTCGCTACAATGCCTCTCCTTCTTTCTGAGAGACAAGCATTGTGGCGCTACTCATTATCACCACTATCCTGTGGGCCTTCTCCTTTAGCCTGATTGGCGAATACCTTGCCGGCTCGGTCGACAGCTACTTCTCGGTGCTGATGCGCGTAGGGCTGGCGGCGCTGGTGTTCCTGCCGTTTCTGCGCACGCGCGGGCAATCGCTGAAAACGATTGTGCTGTATATGCTGGTGGGGGCGATGCAGCTCGGCATCATGTATCTGTTTAGCTTCCGGGCCTACGTTTACCTTTCCGTCTCCGAATTTCTGCTCTTTACCGTGCTGACGCCGCTCTACATCACGCTGATATACGATCTGCTGAGTAAACGCCGCCTGCGCTGGGGATACCTCCTGAGCGCGGCGCTGGCGGCGATCGGCGCGGCGATTATTCGCTATGACAAAGTCAGCGATCACTTCTGGACCGGGCTGATGTTCGTCCAGCTCGCCAACATCAGTTTTGCCATCGGCATGGTGGGCTACAAGCGCCTGATGGAAACCCGTCCGATGCCGCAGCATAACGCGTTTGCGTGGTTCTACATGGGCGCCGCGATTGTCGCGGTGGTGGCGTGGTTTATGCTGGGGAACCCGCAAAAGCTGCCGACCACCGGCGTGCAGTGGGGAGTGCTGGTCTGGCTGGGCGTCGTGGCGTCGGGGCTGGGGTACTTCATGTGGAACTACGGCGCGACGCAGGTCGACGCCGGTACGCTCGGGATCATGAACAATGTGCATGTCCCGGCAGGGCTGCTGGTTAACCTCGCCATCTGGCAGCAGCAGCCGCACTGGCCGAGCTTCCTTATTGGGGGAGCGGTGATCCTGGCTTCGCTGTGGGTCCATCGCCGATGGGTCGCTCCGCGCTCCGCACGAACGGAAGATGGTCGCACGCGTGGTTCCGCGCTGAGCGAATAAACGCCTCCGTAATCGGCTGACGCTGCTCGCCATCGCGCACGGCGGCGTACAGTCGGCTCCACAGTCCTTCACCCAGGGTTTTGGTCATCACCAGGCCCTGGCGTTCAAAGCTCTCCACTACCCAGTGCGGCAACGCCGCAATCCCCATTCTGGCCGCCACCATCTGGATCAGCAGCAGCGTGTTATCCACGCTTTTTAGCTGCGGGCTAATGCCTGCTGGCTGCAGGAAGTGTCGCCAGATATCCAGACGACTGCGCTGGACCGGATAAATCAGCAGCGTTTCGGTCGCAAGATCTTCCGGCGTGATGCGCGTTTTTGTCGCCAGCGGATGGTCCGGCGCCAGCACCAGACGCACTTCATAATCAAACATCGGCGAATAGTGCAGACCGCTGCGCGGCAGGATGTCAGAGGTCATCACCAGATCCAGCTCGCCCTGCTGCAGCGAGGGCTGCGGGTCGAACGTGACGCCGGATTTAAAGTCCATCTCCACCTGCGGCCACTTCTGGCGGAAGTTCTCAAGCGCGGGGGTCAGCCACTGAATACAGCTGTGGCACTCAATGGCGATACGCAGTTTGGTCTGCTGCGGTTCGTTACACGCCTGCAGCGCGCTGGCGATTTGCGGCAGCACCTGATTCGCCAGCTGAAGCAGAATTTCACCCTGCGGCGTAAAGCGTAGCGGCTGGCTCTTACGCACAAAAAGACGGAAGCCGAGGCGCTGTTCCAGATCGCTGAACTGGTGAGAAAGCGCGGACTGGGTCTGGTGCAGCGTGGCCGCCGCCGCCGCGAGCGAGCCGCAGTTCCGCAACGCTTGTAGCGTTTTCAGGTGTTTAATCTCGATCATGAAAGTCCTTCACTTCGCCATGAACATATTGCGCTTGAGGAATATACAGTACCTGCCAATTATAGATGTGTAAACATCTGGACGTCTAAATAACCAATTTCATAAGGGGCTCACCATGACAATCCGCAATCACACTCTCGGTTTCCCTCGCGTTGGCCTGCGTCGCGAGCTGAAAAAAGCGCAAGAAAGCTACTGGGCGGGTAACGCCACCCGTGAAGAACTGCTGGCGGTGGGACGCGAGCTGCGCGCCCGTCACTGGGAGCAGCAAAAACAGGCGGGCATTGACCTGCTGCCGGTGGGCGATTTCGCCTGGTACGACCATGTTCTGACGACCAGCCTGCTGCTGGGCAACGTGCCGGCTCGTCATCAGAACAAAGATGGATCGGTAGATATCGATACCCTGTTCCGCATCGGCCGTGGCCGTGCGCCAACGGGTGAGCCAGCGGCAGCGGCGGAAATGACCAAGTGGTTTAACACCAACTATCACTATATGGTGCCGGAGTTCGTGAAAGGTCAGCAGTTCAGGCTGACCTGGACGCAGCTTCTGGACGAGGTGGATGAAGCGCTGGCGCTGGGCCACCAGGTGAAACCGGTGCTGCTCGGGCCGGTAACGTACCTGTGGCTGGGCAAAGTGAAAGGCGAGCCGTTTGACCGACTCAGCCTGCTGAAGGATATTCTGCCGGTCTACAAACAGGTGCTGATTGAGCTGGACAAACGCGGCATTCAGTGGGTACAAATCGACGAACCGGCGCTGGTGCTTGAGCTGCCCAAGGTTTGGCTCGATGCCTTCAAACCGGCGTATGACGCGCTCACCGGTCAGGTAAAACTCCTGCTGACCACCTATTTTGAAGGCGTCACGCCGAACCTGAAGACCATTACCGCGCTGCCGGTGCAGGGCCTGCACGTTGACCTGGTTCACGGCAAAGACGATGTGCTGGAGCTGCACAAGCGCCTGCCTGCAGACTGGCTGCTCTCCGCCGGGCTGATTAACGGTCGTAACGTCTGGCGCGCCGATCTCACAGAGAAATACGCGAAAATCAAAGACATCGTCGGCAAACGTGAGCTGTGGGTGGCCTCGTCCTGTTCCCTGCTGCACAGCCCGATCGATCTGAGCGTGGAGACCCGCCTGGATGCCGAGGTGAAAAGCTGGTTTGCCTTCGCCCTGCAAAAATGCGAAGAGCTGGCGCTGCTGCGCGACGCGCTGAACAGTGGCGACACGGCGGCGATTACCCAATGGAGCGCGCCGATCCAGGCACGTCGTCACTCGGCGCGCGTGCATAACCCGGCGGTGGAAAAACGTCTGGCGGCTATTACCGCCCAGGACAGCCAGCGCCAGAGTCCGTATGAGGTGCGCGCCGAAGCCCAGCGCACCCGCTTCAACCTGCCTGCATGGCCGACCACGACGATCGGCTCTTTCCCGCAGACTACGGAGATCCGCGGCCTGCGTCTGGACTTTAAAAAGGGCAATCTGGACGCGAATCACTACCGTACCGGCATTGCGGAGCACATCAAGCAGGCGATTATCGAGCAGGAGCGTTTAGGTCTGGACGTGCTGGTGCACGGTGAGGCCGAGCGTAACGACATGGTGGAATACTTCGGTGAGCACCTGGACGGCTTTGTGTTTACCCAGAACGGCTGGGTGCAGAGCTACGGCTCCCGCTGCGTGAAGCCGCCGGTGGTGATCGGCGACGTCAGCCGCCCGGAACCGATCACCGTGGAGTGGGCCAAATATGCCCAGTCTCTTACCGACAAGCCGGTTAAGGGCATGCTCACAGGTCCGGTGACCATTCTCTGCTGGTCGTTCCCGCGCGAAGACGTGACCCGTGAAACCATCGCGAAGCAAATCGCGCTGGCGCTGCGCGATGAGGTGGCGGATCTGGAGGCGGCGGGCATTGGCATTATCCAGATTGACGAACCGGCTCTGCGCGAAGGTCTGCCGCTGCGCCGCAGCGACTGGGATGCCTACCTGAAGTGGGGCGTAGAGGCCTTCCGCATCAACGCGTCGGTGGCGAAGGACGACACGCAGATCCACACCCACATGTGTTACTGCGAATTTAACGACATCATGGATTCCATTGCCGCGCTGGACGCCGACGTGATCACCATTGAGACCTCGCGTTCAGACATGGAGCTGCTGGAGTCGTTCGAAGAGTTCGACTACCCGAATGAAATCGGGCCGGGCGTGTACGACATCCACTCCCCGAACGTGCCGAGCGTGGAGTGGATTGAGGCCCTGCTGAAAAAAGCCGCCCAGCGCATTCCGGCAGAGCGCCTGTGGGTGAACCCGGACTGCGGCCTGAAAACACGCGGCTGGCCGGAGACGCGTGCGGCGCTCGCCAACATGGTGAAGGCGGCACAGAACTTGCGTCAGGCGTAGTGGCGCTGGGTTGCCGGGTGGCGCTAACGCTTACCCGGCCTACCTGAAGGCCCGGTAAGGCGCAGCCGCCACCGGGCTTTTTTAGGCTTTCTTCCCGCCGTACTGGCTAAACCACGCCAGCATTCTCTGCCAGCCATCCTGGGCTGATTCCGCGTGATAGCTCGGACGATAATCGGCGTTAAACGCATGCCCGGCGTCCGGGTACACCACAATCTCCGCCTTTGCGTTTGCCGCACGGAGCGCATGGCGCATGGTCTCTACCGAATCCAGCGAAATACCGGTGTCCTGAGCGCCGTACAGCCCTAACACGGGGGCGTTTAACTCCGTGGCGATATCCACCGGATGTTTCGGCGAATTCAGCGTTTTTTCACCTACGAGTTTGCCGTACCAGGCGACAGCGGCTTTGAGCTGCGGATTGTGCGCAGCATACAGCCAGCTAATGCGTCCGCCCCAGCAGAAACCGGTGACCAGCAGACGGTGCGGGTCGCCCCCGTTGCGCGCCGCCCAGCTGGCGACGTGGTCGAGATCGGCCAGCACCTGCGCGTCCGGGACTTTGCTGACCAGGTTGCTGAGCAATGTGGGAATATCGCTGTAGTCGTTCGGATCGCCCTGACGGAAGTAGAGCTCTGGCGCAACGGCCAGATAGCCTTCCAGCGCCAGACGGCGACAGAGATCGCGAATATGTTCATGAACGCCAAAAATTTCCTGAACCACGATCACGATGGGCAGCGGACCCTCTGCCGATTTTGGCCGCGCGTGATAAGCGGGCATATTCTCCCCCTGCGAGGGAATGGAGGTCTCGCCCGCCGTGATGGCCTCTTCTGAGGTTGAAACGATGGTTGAAGCAAGCGGGGCCGCAGCAGGTGCAAAACCGGTTTTTTCAGTCATGGCATTCTCCGTACCAATGAGTTAGCGCAAAGGTAAATATAGACACCAGGTTAACAACTCACAGTGCCTTAAACGGTCTATCTTTTGTGCAGCACCTGGCGATATAACTTGTTAATGTGATGTAAATCACTTTTTTGTGGAAATTCAATGTAATCATTTTCATTCATGGTGAGGTGCGTCACGAAAATATGCTTACTGCTTCTGTAAAGTACCGTTTTACTTCTTCTGACTAACCGACCCACAGAGGAGTCACCTATGTCTAAGTCTGATGTTTTTCATCTCGGCCTCACCAAAAACGATTTACAAGGGGCTACGCTCGCGATCGTCCCTGGCGATCCTGAGCGTGTGGAAAAGATCGCCGCGCTGATGGATAAGCCGGTCAAGCTGGCTGCCCATCGTGAGTTCACCACCTGGCGCGCAGAGCTGGATGGCAAAGCGGTGATCGTGTGCTCTACCGGTATCGGTGGTCCGTCTACCTCTATCGCTGTTGAAGAGCTGGCGCAGCTGGGCATTCGTACTTTCCTGCGTATCGGTACCACCGGCGCGATTCAGCCGCACATCAACGTCGGCGACGTGCTGGTCACGACCGCATCCGTCCGTCTGGACGGGGCAAGCCTGCACTTTGCACCGATGGAATTCCCGGCAGTGGCGGATTTCGAATGCACCACCGCGCTGGTTGAAGCCGCGAAATCGGTGGGCGCAACCACTCACGTAGGCGTAACCGCGTCGTCCGACACCTTCTATCCGGGCCAGGAGCGTTACGACACCTTCTCAGGCCGCGTGGTAAGCCGCTTCAAAGGCTCAATGGAAGAGTGGCAGTCCATGGGCGTAATGAACTACGAAATGGAATCCGCCACGCTGCTGACCATGTGCGCAAGCCAGGGTCTGCGTGCCGGTATGGTGGCGGGCGTTATCGTTAACCGCACCCAGCAGGAGATCCCGAACGCCGAAACCATGAAGCAGACCGAAAGTCATGCCGTGAAAATCGTGGTAGAAGCCGCGCGTCGCCTGATCTAGTCCTCTCTTCTGAAATCAAAGGCCGACGCGATCGGCCTTTATTTTTTGCGTAGCGCCTCGCAGGAAAACCCTTTCAAACTGGACGTTTATACAGCACAATCTTACATTGTGCGGGTAATACGTTGATGCAGGGGGTTTTGTGGATATCTCAATCCTGATTTATGCGGTGATTGCGCTGGCGGGCGTTGCGATAGGCTGGCTGATGTCCAGCTACCAGCACGCGCAGCAGAAGGCCGATCAGCTGGCTGAACGTGAAGAGATCGTCGCCGATTTAAGCGCGACAAAACAGCAGCTTGCCCTGAGCGAGCACTGGCGCGACGAGTGTGAACTGCTCAACAACGAGCTGCGCAATCTCCGTGATATCAACACCTCGCTGGAGGCCGATCTTCGCGAAGTGACCACCCGCCTTGAATCCACCCAGCTGCATGCGGAAGACAAAATCCGCCAGATGATCAACAGCGAGCAGCGTCTCAGCGAACAGTTTGAGAACCTCGCCAATCGAATTTTTGAGCACAGCAACCGCCGCGTTGACGAACAGAACCGCCAGAGCCTGAACAGCCTGCTGACGCCGCTGCGCGAACAGCTGGACGGCTTTCGTCGTCAGGTACAGGACAGTTTTGGACAGGAGGCCCGCGAGCGGCACACGCTGGCGCATGAGATCCGCAATCTTCAGCAGCTGAATGCCCAGATGGCGCAGGAAGCGGTTAACCTGACCCGCGCGCTGAAGGGGGATAACAAAACCCAGGGCAACTGGGGCGAAGTCGTACTGACCCGCGTGCTGGAAGCTTCTGGTCTGCGGGAAGGGTACGAATATGAAACGCAGGTCAGCATTGAGAACGATGCCCGCTCGCGCATGCAGCCGGATGTGATTGTGCGTCTGCCGCAGGGCAAAGATGTGGTGATTGACGCCAAAATGACGCTGGTGGCGTACGAACGTTATTTCAACGCCGAAGATGACTATACCCGCGAATCCGCGCTGCAGGAGCACATCGCCTCCGTGCGTAACCATATCCGCCTGCTCGGCAGAAAGGATTACCAGCAGCTGCCGGGGCTGCGCTCGCTGGACTACGTCCTGATGTTTATCCCGGTAGAGCCCGCGTTTTTGCTGGCGCTCGACAGGCAGCCTGAGCTGATCACCGAAGCGCTCAAAAATAACATCATGCTGGTCAGCCCCACCACGCTGCTGGTGGCGTTACGTACCATTGCCAACCTGTGGCGCTATGAGCACCAGAGCCGCAACGCGCAGCAGATTGCCGATCGTGCGAGCAAGCTGTACGACAAAATGCGCCTCTTCGTGGACGACATGTCTTCCGTTGGTCAGAGCCTGGATCGTGCGCAGGATAACTACCGCCAGGCGATGAAAAAACTCGCCTCCGGACGCGGCAACCTGCTGGCGCAGGCCGAATCATTCCGCAGCCTGGGGGTAGAAGTTAAGCGCGAGATTAATCCGGAATTGGTTGAACAGGCGACCGCTCAGGACGACGAGTTTCGCCTGCGAGAAGGTGTGGATGAACAAAAGACAAACAGTGAAGACAACGCGTTAGCGGCGGATTTGTCTCCGGACGAGCCTCCGGTGCGTTTCTTTCGCGGTGGTTGAAACGTAGGGCAATTGCGCCCAATCTGTTACACTTCACGAACATTTTACTGATAAGCAGGCTCTAAGATGGCTGACGATTCACAAGACACAACGCACTTTGGCTTTCAGACTGTCGCCAAAGCGCAGAAAGCTGACATGGTGGCCCACGTGTTTCATTCCGTGGCGGCGAAGTACGATGTGATGAATGACCTAATGTCGTTCGGCATTCATCGCTTGTGGAAGCGCTTCACCATTGACTGTAGTGGCGTACGTCGTGGTCAAACGGTGCTGGATTTAGCCGGCGGTACGGGCGACTTAACCGCGAAATTCTCCCGTCTGGTGGGCGAAACCGGTCGTGTTGTTCTCGCCGATATCAATGACTCTATGCTGAAGATGGGACGCGAAAAGCTGCGTAACATCGGCGTGGTAGGGAATGTGGAATATGTGCAGGCAAACGCCGAAGCGCTGCCGTTCCCGGACAATACCTTCGACTGCATCACGATCTCCTTCGGCCTGCGTAACGTGACCGATAAAGAAAAAGCGCTCCGCTCAATGTACCGCGTGCTGAAGCCGGGTGGACGTCTGCTGGTGCTCGAATTCTCTAAACCGATCGTTGAGCCGCTGAGCAAAGCCTACGACGCCTATTCCTTCCACGTGCTGCCGCGCATCGGTGAGCTGGTGGCTAACGACGCTGAAAGCTACCGCTATCTGGCCGAATCCATCCGTATGCACCCGGATCAGGACACATTAAAAGCCATGATGCAGGATGCGGAATTTGAGAACGTTGAATATTTCAACCTGACGGCAGGTGTCGTCGCGCTGCATCGCGGTTACAAATTCTGAGTGGAGGTGTCTCGTGCCCTTTAAACCCTTAGTCTCCGCAGGCATCGAGAATGTACTGAACGCTTTTCTGTATCGCGCTCCGGCGCTGAAAGCTGCACGCCAGCGGCTCAACGGGAAGGTATTACGCATTGTTTTAAAAGAGTTCTCAATGCCGCTTGTGCTGGTCTTCAGCGAACGTCAGCTTGACGTTCTGGGGGCGTGGGAAGGCGAAGCCGACTGCTCGGTCATCACCCATATGCGCGTGCTGCCAAAACTGCGCGATCGCCAGCAACTAACGGCGCTTATCCGCAGCGGTGAGCTGGAAGTGGAAGGCGACATTCAGGTCGTGCAGAACTTTGTTGCGCTGAGCGATCTGGCGGAGTTTGATCCGGCGGAGCTGCTCGCGCCTTTTATCGGCGACATTGCCGCGGAAGGCATCGGGAAAGTCCTTCATGGTGGCGCGTCCTTTGCGCGTAAAAGCCTCCAACGTCAGCAACGCTATGCGGCGGAAGTGCTGACTGAGGAGTGGCGAATGGCGCCCGGGCCACTGGAGGTTGCATGGTTTGCGGAAGAAACCGCTGCTGTTGAGCGTGCGGTTGATGCGTTAACCAAACGGCTGGAAAAACTGGAGGGCAAATGACGCCTGGTGAAATTCGGCGCCTCTATTTCATTATTCGCACCTTTTTGAGCTACGGGCTCGACGAGCTTATCCCCAAAATGCGTATCACGCTGCCGCTTCGTATCTGGCGGCGGATGTTGTTCTGGATGCCCAATCGCCATAAAGGTCAACCGCTGGGAGAGCGCCTGCGCCTGGCGCTGCAGGAGCTCGGCCCGGTGTGGATCAAATTTGGACAGATGCTGTCGACCCGCCGCGATCTCTTTCCGCCGCTGATTGCCGACGAGCTTGCGATGCTGCAGGATCGCGTCGCACCCTTTGACGGCGCGCGCGCGAAAAAGCAAATAGAAGAGGCGATGGGAAATGTCCCCGTCGAGACCTGGTTTGACGATTTCGACATTAAGCCACTGGCATCGGCCTCTATCGCACAGGTACACACCGCGCGTTTGAAAGAAAACGGCAAAGAAGTGGTGATTAAGGTCATTCGTCCGGACATCCTGCCGATCATCAAAGCGGACATGAAGCTGATTTATCGTCTGGCGCGCTGGGTACCGCGTTTGCTGCCGGACGGGCGTCGTCTGCGTCCAATGGAAGTCGTGCGGGAATATGAAAAAACGCTGATTGATGAGCTTAACCTGCTGCGTGAATCGGCCAACGCCATTCAGCTGCGCCGCAACTTTGAAAACAGCCCGATGCTCTATGTCCCTGAAGTCTATTCTGACTACTGCAGCCAGAACATGATGGTGATGGAGCGTATCTACGGTATTCCGGTTTCGGATGTGGCGGCCCTGGAGAAACAGGGTACGAACATGAAGCTGTTGGCCGAGCGCGGCGTACAGGTCTTCTTTACCCAGGTGTTCCGCGACAGCTTTTTCCATGCGGACATGCATCCGGGCAATATCTTCGTGAGCTACGAACACCCTGAGGATCCGAAGTATATCGGTATCGACTGCGGGATTGTGGGGTCGCTGAACAAAGAAGATAAACGCTATCTGGCGGAGAACTTCATCGCGTTCTTCAACCGCGACTACCGTAAGGTGGCCGAGCTGCACGTCGATTCCGGCTGGGTGCCGCCGGACACCAACGTCGAAGAGTTCGAGTTCGCCATCCGAACCGTTTGTGAACCGATTTTTGAAAAGCCGCTGGCTGAAATCTCCTTTGGGCACGTGCTGTTAAACCTGTTTAATACCGCTCGCCGCTTTAATATGGAAGTTCAGCCGCAGCTAGTTTTACTTCAGAAAACATTACTTTACGTTGAAGGTGTAGGCCGACAGCTCTATCCTCAGTTAGACTTGTGGAAGACCGCGAAACCGTTCCTTGAATCCTGGATTAAGGATCAGGTTGGCATTCCGGCGCTGGTGCGCTCTCTGAAAGAGAAAGGCCCGTTCTGGATAGAAAAAATGCCTGAGATTCCTGAACTGGTTTATGACAGTTTGCGTCAGAGCAAGAACCTTCAGCACAGTATGGATAAAATCGCCCGCGAACTTCAGTCCAGCCGTGTTCGTCAGGGCCAGTCACGCTATCTCTTTGGGATTGGTGCAACGCTGCTGCTGAGCGGTACGCTGCTGCTGATCAACCGCCCGGACTGGCAGCTGATGCCTGCCTGGCTGATGGCTGGCGGGGTGGTAGTCTGGCTTGCCGGCTGGCGAAAAACGCGCTGAGCGTGCGTCGCTATCGACGGGTCGCAAACGTATAATGCGGCCTGACTCATTAATCATCTATCCCTGAGGAACATGTATGGGTGGTATCAGTATCTGGCAATTGTTGATCATTGCCGTCATCGTCGTGCTGCTGTTTGGCACCAAAAAGCTCGGTTCTATTGGTTCCGATCTGGGCGCGTCTATCAAAGGCTTCAAGAAAGCGATGAGCGATGATGAGAGCAAGCAGGATAAAACCAGCCAGGACGCTGATTTTACTGCTAAATCCATCGCCGACAAGCAGGAAGAAGCCAAAAAGGAAGACGCTAAACGCCACGATAAAGAGCAGGTGTAAGTCGTGTTCGACATTGGTTTTAGTGAGCTTCTGCTGGTCTTTGTGATTGGCCTGATTGTGCTGGGACCGCAGCGTCTGCCGGTGGCAGTGAAAACCGTTGCGGGCTGGGTCCGTGCGCTGAGATCGCTGGCATCGACCGTTCAGAATGAACTGGCGCAGGAGTTGAAGCTGCAGGAATTTCAGGAAAGCCTGAAAAAGGTTGAGAAGGCGAGCATGGAAAACCTGACGCCGGAACTGAAAGCGTCAATGGACGAGCTGCGCGAAGCGGCGGAATCGATGAAGCGCTCCTATAGCGTTAACGATCCTGAAAAAGCGAGCGATGACGCGAACACCATTCATAACCCAGTGGTGAAGGGCAGCGAGGCGCAGCGCGAGGGCGTCACGCCAGCCAGTGCTGAACATCAGGCTGCCGCGCCAGAACAGACGCCGCAGGAAACCGAAGTGAAAAAACAGGCGCAGCCGGAAGAGCCGGCGGCAAAAACGGCGGATGTGAAGCCCGTTGCGCCCGTATCCGAATCATCCCCCTCATCGAGTGATAAAGCGTAAACATGGCAGTAGATGATACTCAACCGCTGATTGCGCACCTCATTGAGCTGCGTAAGCGCCTGTTAAACTGCATTATTGCGGTTTTACTCATATTCCTGTGCCTGGTCTACTTCGCCAACGATATTTATCAGGTGGTCTCTGCGCCGCTGATCAAACAGATGCCGCTGGGCGCAACGATGATTGCAACAGACGTTGCTTCTCCGTTCTTTACCCCTATCAAGCTCACCTTCTGGGTGTCGCTGATTGCTTCTGCTCCGGTCATTCTTTACCAGGTGTGGGCGTTTGTCGCGCCAGCGCTGTACAAGCATGAACGCAAGCTGGTGATCCCGCTGCTGGTGTCCAGCTCGCTGCTGTTCTACATCGGCATGGCGTTTGCCTATTTCGTTGTCTTCCCGCTGGCCTTCGGCTTCCTGACGCATACCGCGCCGGAAGGGGTCCAGGTATCGACGGATATCGCCAGCTACCTCAGCTTTGTGATGGCGCTGTTTATGGCCTTTGGCGTGGCATTCGAAGTGCCGGTGGCCATTGTGCTGCTTTGTTGGGTTGGGGTAACGACACCGGATGACCTGCGCAAGAAGCGTCCGTATATCCTGGTCGGCGCGTTCGTCGTCGGCATGCTGCTGACACCACCGGATGTGTTCTCCCAGACGCTGCTGGCCATACCGATGTACTGTCTGTTTGAGGTCGGGGTCTTCTTCTCCCGTTTCTACGTGGGTAAGGGACGTCGGACGGATGACGAAGACGATACGTCTGACAAGACTACTGAAGAGTAAAACCAGCCGCCCGTCAGGGCGGTTGTTACATGGGGATTTGCATGTTTGATATCGGACTCAACCTGACCAGCTCGCAGTTTGCAAAAGATCGCGATGAGGTGGTTGCGCGCGCATTTGCCGCCGGGGTGAAAGGGCTGCTGCTGACAGGCATCAACCTGCATGAGAGCGAGCAGGCGCTGCTGCTGGCGCAACGCTACGATCGCTGTTGGTCTACCGCTGGCGTCCATCCTCACGACAGCAGCCAGTGGACCGCGGAAAGTGGCGACACCCTCTACAGCCTGGCGAAAACAGCAGAGGTGGTGGCGATTGGCGAATGCGGTCTCGATTTCAACCGTAACTTTTCCACGCCTGAAGAGCAGGAGAAGGCATTCACTGCCCAGCTTGCGCTGGCGGCAGAGCTTGGAATGCCGGTGTTTATGCACTGCCGCGACGCGCATGCGCGTTTTCTGGCCCTTCTGGATCCATGGCTCGATAAACTGCCCGGCGCGGTACTGCACTGCTTCACGGGTTCACGGCAGGAAGCGCTGGAATGTCTGGAGCGTGGGCTCTATCTGGGAATTACCGTCTGGGTTTGCGATGAACGCCGGGGGCTTGAACTTCGGGCGCTGTTGCCGGTAATCCCGGCTAACCGGTTGCTCCTTGAAACGGATGCGCCCTATCTGCTGCCGCGCGATATGAAACCTAAACCGGCATCGCGACGCAATGAACCCGCTTATCTGGGGCACATTGTAGAGAGCGTCGCGAAGTGGCGCGGAGACGATCCGCACTGGCTTTCCGCGCAGACGGATGACAACGTGCGGAATCTGTTCGGGATAAGCGTTTAAAGCTTGCGGAAGTCGGTGTTTTTCACGCTCTGCAGCACCTGCTTGTTCAGCAGATTAAGCAACAGCATAGAGCGCGCTTCCCCGTCCGGTTCGGCAAAAATCGCCTGCAGGCCTTCGAACGCGCCTTCGGTAATCACGACGCTATCACCTGTGTACGGGGTTTCGGGGTCGGTGATCCCCTCAGGCTGTTGATAAATCGACAGCTGATGAATAACCGTCGACGGAACCATTGCCGGGTGAGCGCCAAAACGCACGAAGTGGCTGACGCCACGGGTTGCGCTGATGGTGGTGGTGTGGATGACTTCCGGGTCGAACTCGACGAACAGGTAGTTCGGGAACAGCGGCTCGCTGACGGTTGTGCGCTTCCCGCGCTGCATTTTTTCAAGCGTGATCACGGGCGTCAGGCAATTGACAGACTGACGTTCAAGATGTTCCTGCGCGCGCTGAAGTTGCCCGCGTTTGCAATACAGTAAATACCAGGCCTGCATAATCACTCTTTCCCTTTGTTCGGGGCGCAAGCATATCAAAACCCTGGCGGGATCGCTAAGTTGATTATAATGGGGGAAAATGGAACAGAACGCATAAGTTCACGCTTATTTAACAAAATTACAGCATCAAGCAGGCTTACGCCGTATAATGAAGCGCTTACAGAGAGGCCATGATTAACTGCATGAAATACCACGATCTCCGCGACTTCCTGACGCTGCTGGAAAAGCAGGGTGAACTCAAACGTATTACACTTCCTGTTGATCCTTATCTTGAGATGACAGAAATTGCTGACCGCACCCTGCGTGCCGGTGGCCCCGCGTTACTGTTTGAAAACCCGAAAGGTTATTCCATGCCGGTGCTGTGCAACCTGTTTGGTACACCGCGTCGTGTTGCGCTGGGGATGGGGCAGGAAGACGTCACGGCGCTGCGTGAAGTCGGTAAGCTGCTGGCGTTTCTGAAAGAGCCGGAGCCGCCGAAAGGCTTCCGCGATCTGTTCGACAAACTGCCGCAGTTTAAGCAGGTGCTGAACATGCCCACCAAACGCCTGCGCGGCGCGCCGTGCCAGCAGAAAGTGCTGGAAGGTGATGCGGTCGATCTCACCAAAATCCCTATCATGCAGTGCTGGCCGGAAGATGCCGCGCCGCTGATTACCTGGGGGCTCACCGTCACGCGCGGTCCGCACAAAGAGCGTCAAAACCTCGGCATTTACCGCCAGCAGCTGATTGGCAAGAATAAACTCATCATGCGCTGGCTGTCGCATCGCGGCGGCGCGCTGGATTTCCAGGAGTGGTGCGCTGCGCATCCGGGTGAACGTTTCCCGGTGTCTGTCGCCTTAGGCGCCGATCCGGCCACCATTCTGGGGGCCGTCACGCCCGTACCGGATACGCTTTCGGAATATGCCTTTGCAGGCCTGCTGCGCGGCACGAAGACCGAAGTGGTGAAGTGTATCTCTAACGATCTTGAAGTTCCGGCAAGTGCAGAAATTGTGCTGGAAGGTTATCTTGAGCAGGGTGAGATGGCGCCAGAAGGCCCTTACGGCGACCACACCGGCTATTATAACGAAGTGGATCATTTCCCGGTGTTTACCGTGACGCACATTACGCAGCGTGAAGATGCGATTTATCACTCCACCTATACCGGGCGTCCACCGGACGAACCCGCGGTGCTGGGCGTGGCGCTGAACGAAGTGTTCGTGCCGATCCTGCAAAAGCAGTTCCCGGAAATTGTTGATTTTTATCTGCCGCCTGAGGGATGCTCGTATCGCATGGCGGTCGTCACGATGAAGAAGCAGTATCCCGGTCATGCTAAACGCGTAATGATGGGCGTATGGTCTTTCCTGCGCCAGTTTATGTATACCAAATTTGTGATTGTCTGCGATGATGACGTTAACGCCCGCGACTGGAATGACGTCATCTGGGCCATTACCACGCGAATGGATCCGGCGCGCGATACGGTGTTAGTCGAAAACACGCCGATAGATTATCTGGATTTTGCCTCGCCGGTTTCCGGTCTTGGCTCAAAGATGGGACTGGATGCCACAAATAAATGGCCTGGCGAAACCGACCGTGAATGGGGTCGCCCGATCAAAAAAGATCCTGCCGTGACCGCGCGAATTGACGCGATCTGGGACGAGCTGGCCATAATGAATAACGGTAAACCCTGAGCTGACCGTTAAGCCCTATAGACTTCCCGACAGAGAGAGCGAATGACAACCTTAAGCTGTAAAGTGACCTCGGTAGATGCCATCACCGACACCGTATATCGCGTCCGTTTAGTGCCAGAAGCGCCATTCTCTTTCCGCGCGGGTCAGTACCTGATGGTTGTGATGGATGAGCGTGATAAGCGTCCTTTCTCTATGGCCTCAACGCCAGCGGAGCAGGAATTTATTGAGCTTCATATTGGTGCGTCAGAGCTTAACCTGTATGCGATGGCCGTCATGGACCGCATTCTGAAAGAACGTGAGATCGTGGTGGATATTCCACACGGTGACGCGTGGCTGCGCGATGACGAAGACCGTCCGCTGATCCTGATCGCGGGCGGTACGGGCTTCTCTTACGTGCGCTCCATTCTGTTGACCGCTCTGGCGCGTAACCCGGACCGTGATATCACGATCTACTGGGGTGGCCGCGAGGAGAAACATCTGTACGATCTCTCTGAGCTGGAAGCGCTGAGCGTGACTCATCCTAACCTGCGCATTGAGCCGGTGGTTGAGCAGCCGGAAGAGGGCTGGCGCGGTCGTAGCGGGACGGTGCTGACGGCGGTGCTGCAGGATCACGGTACGCTGTCAGGACACGATATCTATATCGCTGGCCGTTTCGAGATGGCGAAAATTGCCCGCGACCTGTTCTGTAACGAACGTGACGCGCGTGAAGATCGCCTGTTCGGCGATGCGTTTGCCTTCATTTAAATAAAAAACCCGCCCCTGACAGGCGGGAAGAACGGCAACTAAACTGTCTCTCTTCGCCAATGACGTCACTGGCGGCGAGGAACCTCTCGTAGGCCGGGAAAGCGCAGCGCCTCCCGGCAAAAGCCCGATGGCGCGATGCTTATCGGGCCTACGTTATAGCCTTACACTCTCTCAAACACCGTCGCGATACCCTGACCCAGCCCGATACACATCGTTGCCAGACCAAACTGGGCATCTTTGCGTTCCATCAGGTTAATCAGCGTCGTGCTGATACGCGCCCCTGAGCAGCCCAGCGGGTGACCGAGGGCGATCGCACCGCCGTTGAGGTTAATCTTCTCGTCGATCTGCTCCATCAGTCCCAGATCTTTAATGCATGGCAGGATCTGTGCGGCGAACGCTTCGTTCATCTCAAAGAGATCGATGTCGCTGGCAGTTAACCCCGCTTTTTTCAGCGCCAGCTTCGAGGCCGGAACCGGGCCGTAACCCATGATTGAGGGATCGCAGCCCACGACCGCCATGGAACGTACCCGAGCGCGCGGGGTTAACCCCAGCTCGCGGGCGCGGCTTTCGCTCATCACCAGCATCGCGGCGGCACCGTCGGACAGCGCCGACGAGGTTCCTGCCGTGACCGTACCGGTGACCGGATCAAACGCAGGGCGCAGGGTAGAAAGCGCTTCTACGGTGGTCTCCGGACGGATGACTTCGTCGTAGCTGAACTGCTTCAGAACGCCGTCTGCGTCGTGACCGCCGGTCGGGATGATCTCATTCTTAAAGGCACCAGACTGCGTCGCTGCCCATGCGCGAGCGTGAGAGCGCGCGGCAAAGGCATCCTGCATTTCGCGGCTGATGCCGTGCAGGCGGGAGAGCATCTCGGCGGTCAGACCCATCATGCCTGCAGCTTTCGCCACGTTACGGCTCATGCCCGGGTGGAAGTCGACCCCGTGGCTCATCGGCACGTGGCCCATGTGCTCAACGCCACCCACCAGGCAGGCCTGCGCATCGCCGGTCATGATCATGCGGGCCGCGTCGTGCAGCGCCTGCATTGACGAACCGCACAGGCGGTTAACGGTGACGGCCGGAACCGAATGCGGGATCTCCGCCAGCAGCGAGGCGTTACGGGCGATGTTGAAGCCCTGCTCCAGGGTCTGCTGCACGCAGCCCCAGTAGATATCGTCCAGCGCAGCAGGATCCAGCGCCGGGTTACGCGCCAGCAGGCTACGCATCAGGTGCGCGGAGAGATCTTCCGCACGCACGTTACGGAATGCACCGCCTTTTGAACGGCCCATCGGGGTGCGAATCGCATCAACAATGACAACCTTTTCCATTGTGACTCCTTAAGCCGTTTTCAGCTCGCCAACCGGACGGGCTGGCTCAACTGCTGGATAGTAGGGTTCGTTATGGCGCGCTTTGTTACGCAGCCCTTCCGGCACCTCATAAAGCGGGCTGAGGTGCTGATACTGCTGAGCCATATCGAGATAGCGGGCGCTGCCGAGCGTGTCCAGCCAGCGGAACGCGCCGCCGTGGAACGGAGGGAAGCCCAGGCCATAGACCAGCGCCATATCCGCTTCTGCCGGGCTGGCGATGATGCCCTCTTCGAGGCAACGCACCACTTCGTTGATCATCGGAATCATCATGCGGGCGACGATCTCATCGTCGGTGAAGTCGCGCTTCGGCTGGCTGACGTCGGCCAGCAGGCCATCCACCACCGCATCTTCTTCTTTCTTCGGTTTGCCTTTGCTGTCTTCTTTATAGCGCCAGAAGCCCAGGCCGTTTTTCTGACCGAAGCGGTTAGCCTCGAACAGCGCGTCAATCGCGTCG
This sequence comes from Enterobacter sp. PP-008-ECC_S150, assembly GCF_045257065.1. Taxonomy (NCBI): domain Bacteria; kingdom Pseudomonadati; phylum Pseudomonadota; class Gammaproteobacteria; order Enterobacterales; family Enterobacteriaceae; genus Enterobacter; species Enterobacter sp. PP-008-ECC_S150. Next base: position 75,431 of record NZ_JBJHHG010000022.1, read on the forward strand.
CGATAGTCTTTCTGCATGCGCTGCGGGAAGCCTGCCGCCATTACCGCCTGGGCGTGATGAGCGGTATCAATGCCGACCACATCCAGCAGATACGCCGGACCCATCGGCCAGCCGAACTGTTTCTCCATCACTTTGTCGATTTTGCGGAAGTCCGCGCCGTCGCGCAGCAGCTGGCTGAAACCGGCGAAGTAAGGGAACAGCACGCGGTTGACGAAGAAGCCCGGGCAGTCGTTAACCACGATCGGCGTTTTGCCCATCTTGCTTGCCCATGCCACCACTTTCGCGATGGTGTCGTCGGAGGTCTTTTCCCCACGGATCACTTCGACCAGCGGCATACGGTGTACCGGGTTGAAGAAGTGCATCCCGCAGAAGTTTTCCGGACGCTTAAGCACGCTCGCCAGTTCGCTGATTGGAATGGTGGAGGTGTTAGAGGCCAGTACGGTATCCGGACGAACCTTGTCTTCCGTTTCCGCCAGCACCGCTTTTTTGACTTTCGGGTTCTCGACGACGGCTTCAACCACCACGTCGACACGGTCGAAACCGCTGTATTCCAGCACCGGCTGAATGGTGGAGATCACGCCTGCCAGCTTCAGCCCGTCAATTTTTCCGCGTTCCAGCTGTTTATTCAGCAGCTTGGCCGCTTCGGTCATGCCCAGCGCCAGGGATTTCTCGCTGATGTCTTTCATTACCACCGGCACGCCTTTCCAGGCCGACTGGTAGGCGATGCCGCCACCCATAATGCCCGCGCCGAGTACCGCCGCATGTTTTGGCGTCTCAACGTTTTTGGTCAGCTGTTTGGCTTTCCCTTTCACGAACTGATCGTTGAGGAAGATACCGACCAGCGCGCGGGCTTCGTTGGTGTGCGCCAGCGGGACAAAGCTCTGGTTTTCCAGCTTCAGCGCCTCATCGCGACCGAGACGGGCCGCCGCTTCAATGGTTTTCACCGCCGTGATGGGGGCCGGATAGTGTTTACCCGCCGTCTGCATCACCATGCCTTTAGCGATAGTGAAGCTCATGGTGGCTTCAATTTTGCTGAGTTTTAACGGCTCCAGCTTCGGCTGGCGTTTGGCTTTCCAGTCGAGATCGCTGTTAACAGCCTGACGCAGAATGGCGAGCGCGCCTTCAACAAGCTTCTCGGGTTTGACAACGCCGTCGACCAGGCCAATTTTCAGCGCCTGTTCTGCGCCGACATCTTTACCCGCGGCGATGATTTCCAGCGCGCTGTCGGCACCCAGCATACGCGGCATACGTACGGAGCCGCCAAAGCCCGGCATGATGCCCAGCTTGGTTTCCGGCAGGCCGATGCGCAGGTCCGGCGTCGCCAGACGGTAGTCGGTCGCCAGCACGCATTCGCAGCCGCCGCCCAGCGCGTAGCCGTTTACGGCAGAGATTGTTGGAACAGGCAGGTCTTCCAGACGATTAAAGACGCTGTTGGCAAAGTGTAGCCACTGGCTCAGCTGTTCTTCCGGAACCAGGAAAAGCGAAAGGAACTCGGTGATATCAGCACCGACAATAAAGGCCGCTTTGTTCGAGCGCAGCAGCAGCCCTTTCAATTCAGGTTGTTTTTCAAGAACGTCGAGCGCCTGGCCAAGACTGGCCACCGTCGCGGTATCGAGCTTGTTCACTGAGCCGGGGGCATCGAACACCAGTTCGGCAATGCCATCTTCCAGCCAGTTGAGGTACAGGGTGTCGCCTTTGTAGAGCATGTCAGTCTCCTGAATCCAGCAATTGGATCTGGTCATACCAGATGAATCGGAGTGTGGGATTTATGTTAATAAAATGCAAATTACTCATTAAGAAAATGCTGCATTGATCACGGTCGGTGGAAATCACGCAGGTGGAGTGAGGTGTGCTAAGATGCGATGACTTGAGGTCAAAAAACAAAGGAATAATGATGGACTCACTGGCTTCGCTTTATAAAAATCATATCGTTACCCTACAGGAACGTACCCGCGATGTACTGGCCCGCTTTAAGCTGGATGCGCTGTTGATCCACTCCGGCGAGCTGATGAATACCTTTCTGGATGACCACGCTTATCCGTTTAAGGTGAACCCGCAGTTTAAGGCCTGGGTGCCGGTGACGCAGGTTCCTAACTGCTGGCTGCTGGTGGATGGCGTGAACAAGCCGAAACTGTGGTTCTACCTGCCGGTTGATTACTGGCACAACGTTGAACCGCTGCCGACCACTTTCTGGACGGAAGAGATTGAGGTGATTGCGCTGCCTAAAGCGGACGGCATTGGCGGCCAGTTGCCTGCTGCGCGTGGCAACATCGCCTATATTGGCCCTGTGCCGGAGCGTGCATTAGGCCTGGATATTGCGGCAGACAAGCTGAACCCGAAAGGGGTGCTGGATTTCCTCCACTACTACCGCGCATATAAAACCGACTACGAACTTTACTGCATGCGTGAAGCGCAAAAGACCGCGGTGAACGGTCACCGTGCGGCGCATGAAGCGTTCCAGTCAGGTATGAGCGAGTTCGATATCAACCAGGCGTACCTGACCGCCACCGGCCATCGCGATACCGACGTGCCGTACAGCAATATTGTTGCGTTAAACGAGCATGCTTCCGTACTGCATTACACCAAACTGGATCACCATGTGCCGTCTGAGATGCGCAGCTTCCTGCTTGATGCGGGCGCCGAGTACAACGGCTACGCGGCCGATCTGACCCGTACCTGGGCAGCTAACGCGGATACCGATTTCGCACAGCTGATCAAAGACGTGAACGATGAACAACTGGCGCTGATTGGCACCATGAAGGCGGGAACCAGCTATGTGGATTACCACATCCAGTTCCATCAGCGCATCGCCAAACTGCTGCGTAAGCATCAGATTGTGAAAGACATGAGCGAAGAGGCGATGGTCGAGAACGATCTGACCGGGCCATTCATGCCGCACGGTATCGGTCACCCGCTGGGCCTGCAGGTTCACGACGTCGCGGGCTTTATGCAGGATGATACCGGTACGCACCTGGCGGCACCGTCTAAATATCCTTACCTGCGCTGCACCCGTATTCTGGAGCCGCGTATGGTGCTGACGATTGAACCGGGGATCTACTTCATCGAATCCCTGCTGGCGCCGTGGCGTGAAGGCCAGTTCAGCAAGCATTTCAACTGGGAAAAGATTGACGCGCTGAAGCCGTTTGGCGGTATTCGCATCGAAGATAACGTCGTGATTCACGAGAACGGTATCGAGAACATGACGCGAGACCTGAAGCTGGCCTGATGGAAAGCTGGCTGATACCGGCTGAACCGGTCACCTTTGTTGAGGAAATCAAGAAAAGCCGCTTTATTACGCTGCTGGCGCACACCGACGGCGTAGAGGCGGCAAAGGCGTTCGTTGAGTCCGTCCGGGCTGAGCATCCTGACGCCCGTCACCACTGCGTGGCGTGGGTCGCAGGGCCGCCGGACGATTCGCAACAGCTTGGATTTTCCGACGACGGTGAACCGGCGGGCACGGCCGGTAAGCCCATGCTCTGGCAGCTGATGGGCAGCGGCGTGGGCGAAATTACCGCCGTGGTGGTGCGCTACTACGGCGGCATTTTGTTAGGGACCGGTGGGCTGGTTAAAGCCTATGGCGGGGGCGTGCAGCAGGCGCTTAATATGCTGGTCACTGCCCGCAAAACGCCGCTTACCGAATATACTTTATTATGCGATTACGCCCAGTTGGCCGGCATCGAGGCGCTGCTGAGGCAGTTTAACGGTGTCATCGCACACAGTGAATATCAGGCGATGGTGCAATTACGCGTGGCGCTTCCACAGGCGGAACTGGCTGCTTTTTCAGCAAAACTGGCTGATTTTAGTCGTGGTTCGTTGCAATTGCTGCCGATTGAAGAATAATCCCCACCTCACTTTTTGAATACCAAAGGAAGCGGCAGAGATGCATTTTCGTGCCATAACCCGAATCGTTGGACTGCTGGTCATACTTTTTTCCGGGACGATGATTCTCCCTGGACTGGTGGCGCTTATCTACCGGGACGGCGCGGGGCGGGCATTTACCCAGACCTTCTTTGTCGCGCTGGCGATTGGCTCCCTGCTGTGGTGGCCGAATCGTCGTCAGAAAGGTGAGCTGAAATCTCGCGAAGGATTTCTGATTGTGGTTCTGTTCTGGACGGTGCTGGGGAGCGTGGGTTCGCTGCCGTTTATCTTCGCGGAACAGCCTAACCTGAGCATCACGGATGCCTTTTTTGAATCATTCTCCGGCTTAACGACGACCGGTGCGACGACGCTGGTGGGGCTGGATTCGCTCCCGCACGCCATTCTCTTTTATCGCCAGATGCTGCAGTGGTTCGGGGGGATGGGGATCATCGTCCTTGCAGTGGCCATCCTGCCTATTCTGGGCGTGGGCGGCATGCAGCTGTATCGCGCTGAAATGCCCGGGCCGCTGAAGGACAACAAGATGCGGCCGCGTATTGCCGAGACGGCGAAAACCCTGTGGCTTATCTATGTCTTACTGACGGTGGCCTGTGCGCTGGCGCTGTGGTTCGCCGGGATGCCCGCTTTCGACGCTATCGGACACAGCTTCGCGACGATTGCGATTGGTGGGTTCTCCACTCACGATGCCAGCGTCGGCTACTTCGATAGCCCAACCATTAACACGATTATTGCCATTTTCCTGCTGATCTCCGGCTGTAACTACGGCCTGCACTTCTCTTTACTGAGCGGGCGCAGCCTGAAGGTGTACTGGCGCGACCCAGAGTTCCGCATGTTCATTGGCGTCCAGCTGACGCTGGTTGTCATCTGTACCCTGGTGCTGTGGTTCCATGATGTCTATAACTCCGCGCTGACGACGCTAAACCAGGCCTTCTTCCAGGTGGTGTCGATGGCGACGACCGCCGGGTTTACCACGGACAGTATCGCGCGCTGGCCGCTGTTCCTGCCGGTGCTGCTTTTATGCTCTGCGTTTATCGGGGGCTGTGCGGGGTCGACGGGCGGGGGCCTGAAGGTCATTCGTATTTTGCTGCTGTTTAAGCAGGGAAACCGAGAGCTGAAGCGCCTGGTCCACCCGAACGCGGTCTACAGCATTAAGCTGGGGAACCGCGCGCTGCCGGAACGTATCCTCGAAGCGGTATGGGGTTTCTTCTCAGCCTATGCGCTGGTCTTTCTCGTCAGTATGCTGGCGATTATCGCGACGGGAGTCGATGATTTCTCCGCCTTTGCGTCCGTGGTCGCAACATTGAATAACCTCGGGCCTGGCCTGGGCGTGGTGGCGGATAACTTTGCCAGTATGAACCCGGTCGCGAAATGGATCCTCATCGCCAATATGCTGTTTGGCCGCCTTGAGGTCTTTACGCTGCTGGTGCTGTTCACCCCTACATTCTGGCGCGAGTAAGGAGCCGTTGATGAAAACACTGATTCTTTTCTCCACGCGAGACGGGCAAACGCGCGAGATTGCCGCTTACCTGGCATCTGAACTTAAAGAGCTGGGGATCTATTCGGATGTGGTAAACCTGAACCGTGCGGAGCAGATTGCCTGGCAGGATTACGATCGCGTGGTGATTGGCGCATCTATTCGCTACGGGCATTTCCACCCGGCGCTGGATCGCTTTGTGAAAAAGCACACGGCGAAGCTCAACGCATTGCCCGGCGCGTTCTACTCGGTCAATCTCGTCGCGCGTAAAGCCGAGAAGCGCACGCCGCAGACCAACAGCTACACGCGCAAGTTTTTACTCAGCTCGCCGTGGCAGCCGGATCTGTGCGCCGTCTTTGCTGGCGCGCTGCGTTACCCTCGTTACCGCTGGTATGACCGCTTTATGATCCGCCTCATTATGAAGATGACGGGGGGAGAAACCGACACGCGTAAAGAAGTGGTTTATACCGACTGGTCGCAGGTGGCCAGTTTTGCGCGGGAAATCGCACATTTAACGGGCGATTCGCGACATAAATAAGCGTTAAGTTTGAAAAGTGAGCGAACGAAAAGTTTTTTGTATTTTGTGCTTGTCACGTCAGAATAACTCCCTATAATGCGCCTCCACTGACACGGAACAACGGCACACACGCCGCCGGGTCAGCAGAGAAAAGCGAAAATAAACGCTTGACTCTGAAGCGGGAAAGCGTAATATGCACACCCCGCGCCGCTGCGAAAAGCGAAGCGGCACTGCTCTTTAACAATTTATCAGACAATCTGTGTGGGCACTCAAAGTGACATGGATTCTTAACGTCGCAAGACGAAAAATGAATACCAAGTCTCTGAGTGAACATGCGTAATTCATTAC
>NZ_JBJHHG010000023.1:0-72915 GCF_045257065.1 Enterobacter sp. PP-008-ECC_S150
TTGTAGGTGGGCCAGTTGGTGATTTTGAACTTTTGCTTTGCCACGGAACGGTCTGCGTTGTCGGGAAGATGCGTGATCTGATCCTTCAACTCAGCAAAAGTTCGATTTATTCAACAAAGCCATGCACCTGAAGAAAGTGGGCTTTCAGATGGTATAGAGGTATCGCTTCCCTCATTTTCAATCTTCACACCAAAGCAGGCATGTTCCTTTTGTACAAGGAAGGTTTCTTTTACAGAAACAGAATCCTGCTTTGAATTATCTAATTGTAGAGGTGTTAAATACTCCATAAACTTTTGATCTAAGACATTCTCTAGCAATACATTAATAGGAGGCTTAGGTTCAGTATCTATAGTATTTCCATCATTCAGAAACATATTAAGATCTGCAAGTGTTAATCTTTCGTTTAAACCATTTATAAAATTTGCCAAGTCAGGAAATAAATTATTTAATACCAACCCGGTACTAATAGCCGACCTAATTAAATCCAGTTGGTCACCCCTATGACAAAGTTCTGTTTTTTTCAAGAAACTATAAACATAGGGTGCTTTTCTTTCGGATATCCAGAAAGACCGGATCTGAATCCGGTCGTTATCTGCCTTATTTGAGATAGGGTATTTAGCCATGTTCTAGCTCATTATTCTGAATAAATAGTATCAGCAATTGCCAAAGATAATGCGAACTGCGGATTGTCTACCATGATAACTTTAGCCGTTTCAAAATGTTTACGAATAGCTGTTTCGATGAGATATGAACCTCCCCCAACAAGGAAAACATTATGAGGCCTCTCTTCGACTTGTGTAACCGCTCTGATTACTTTACTTTGCAACTTCTGTACCGCAGAGTTTACCGCATCAAAAACACCGTCACGCTTGTCCTCTGCAACCTTCAAAGCTGATTTATCATGACGATTATCAACAAGATGATGAATGTAAGCATTACTCGTATTCAGTTTCTCAGATTCAAGATACCTGCTGATCTCATCGTAAACAATAGAACAACCAATACGGTCAAAACCTTTTACTTTCGAAATCTGTTCTAATTGCCCAGTAATACTTGCAACATCAAGAGTAGTACCACCAAGATCAATTACCAAACTTGATTCAAATGAAGCAATATCCTCAATTTCATCTGCCCGGGTCACAGCTGGTAAAGATTCAGGGAAAACAGTCACAGACAAAACGTTAAAAGAATAGCGTTTACCGTCAAGATAACGCTCTACTGGTTTCATCAGATTATCTTTTTTTCTCTGAATATTTTCAATATTCGTTTCCCCTAAAGCAGTATAGAACTGGCTAAGTGGTAAAGTAACAAAGAGGTGAACATCCTGAGGAACTAAACCAGAAGCATGAAGTGCATGGTGAACATTTAACCGGCTAATTTCATCGTATTGGTGAGATACATCAGTCGATTCCAGTGAGTTACTAGATTCGCTGTGATGCGAAAACCTTTCCAGCCCATCAATAAGATAGTTAAAAGGATTGAGACCCTCATGGCGAACACGGAAATCTGGAACAAAACTATTTTGTGTAAGCAAGGGAACTAATTCGTTTCTTTCATTAAGACAAACCAGTTTTGCAGCTTTACTTCCATCATCGACAACGATTTTTAAAGCTTCAGTGATATCCTGCACTGATGGTGAAACAGGACTTTCAGATTTTAATAGTTCAGCCATAAAAACTCTCTTTTATTAATAGGACCATATTAGATATTAACTTTATACATTAATGGTGACCTATTATCAACATTAACACTATTAAAAAAATACGTAAGTCTATGTTATTTCAGCATCCTTCCATTTTAAACACCTTACCGTTAAATTTCCTGTATTCATGTATTAACCATGTTTATAAAGGAGCCAATTATAATCAGAAAGTTACTTTGCATCCTAAGTATGAACTGTTTGAGAGCCAGGACTGGGGCCTTTACCTGTAAGTAACAAAGGTCCTTAGGCTTAGAATCCAAAATGACGCCTTTTTGTAAAAAAATCATAGTTCGAAATACCGTATCATCGATGTAAACATACGTAGAGGAATTTATGGCAGCTGAGCACGTCCAAACTATAGACCTTACAAACTTCTCCGGAAGGATTTTCTTTCTGGCAGATCCTCATGGACATTACTCTGCGCTGTGCAACTTGATCCAATCAGTTACAAAGCCAGAAGAAGAGATAGTAATTTTCTCTACTGGAAATTTGTTTGACTATGGGCCGGAACCCATAGAATTGATGAAGGCGATAAACAGTGGCTTTTTCGATGGACGTTTTGTGAGGCATTTCTCAGCTGCCGGAGCCGGAGAAGAAATGTTAAAAAAATTGTTACCATTAAACAAAGACCGGAGAACATTTTACCCCAGCACATACCTCAATGAGAGATGGTGTGTAATGGGCGGAAAGTGGCATAAAGCTGTGAATCGTTACTATTTAGAGGAAGAGGTAAAAAAACTTCTTAATACCCAGCTTGGTACGATGATGCAGATTTTACTAAAAGGCGATATAAAAATTGGGGTTTGCCCTTCTGATTACGCCCCTATCCGCACATCATTCACTGATACTTATAATGCGCTTCAAGCATTCAACTATGCCAATGTGAATATTTTTCAGAGCCAGTTTCTATTCGGTATGGACCATGCCGTAATACCAATGATGATAAATGACGTCAACCTTATGGTCCTAGGTAGGAATCCTGTAAACAGCATTCGAAAAGCCCATGGTCGTACTCAAAACAATCTTCCAGTACTGATCGGTAATTGTTTGCATATAAATACTGGATCACTCTATATGTCAAAATTAGAAGACCAGGTAATAGTTGCTCCGGGTATACCGCAAACTGACTCACCAGCACTTACATTAGTAGAAATAATCATGAAGAACAATCCAGTTTTATTGTGTCATCAGCTAATACAAACAACAAACAAGTTTTATTCACTTAAAACCTATCCTTTAGAACTCGATTCGATTGAAAACAACATTGAGGTAACAAGATGAAGATAAATTGGAAGATTATCTCAATTTCAACATTACTTTTGCATCTTCACGCAGCAGCTGCACCACATCAAGAGAAAGAGCATAGAAAAGATGCTTTTTCTTCTGCCGCACAGAAAAGTGATTCACTTATATCTGCTAAAGCGGAGCTTATAAACGGAAGGTGGTTTATAAATGGTAAATATAGGCCTGTTCTAAAGACCAGCATGACCAAAACCAATTTCTTAGAAATCATGAATGTTTCAAATAAAGAATCACTTTTTATTGTGATACCAAAACTTGAGTATAATATCATTGCCAAAAATAAAATCTTACTAAATGAAAAAATTGCATTAAGCGAAGGCACATCCGGAAAAAGCATTGTTTGGGTCGAGCCAAAATCAAGTCTAACTATATCGTTTATAAATGACCTTGCTAATACGCCCCTTCAGGCTATCGTTTCGATCACAAGAAACAACAAAGATATAATTGCCATCTTTGGACCGGATCAGGGTAAAGGGTTTACTCTTCCCGGAAATACGTCTAATGATCAAGTGTCCGTTCCTGACTATTCTGACCTAAATATAAAAAAACTTAACATACCTCAAAGTGTTGGTAATCCAGTAACCATCAATCCTAAAGAGAAGAATTACCTCTTAGTTGGACAAGGAAAATATGAAATCTTATCTCTTCCTAAATATCAACATTTAGTATTTTCTGAACCCGTTTATATTGAGAAAAGAAAAAATATCCTCGGTGGTTATGGTTATTGGACGAAAGAAACAATTCTCTACCCCGGTGAATCATTATCTTTTATAACGAGCGCCAAAAACAATCTAAGGAAGCGGGATGATTAAAGTTATCACACTTTTATTGTTTGCATTACTGACTGGTTGTCAGTCAGTAGAAAGTAAAATCGAAGAACTCCCGACAGTTGGTTTTGACCCTATTCTATACAATAAAAGTGAGGCCTTTACTGACGGAAAAGTTACTTTACGTGTCGAAAGTTCAGGAACTGATGTTTGGCTTGTCGCCAAGAATGGAACCAGAAGTTTTATTGAGCTTTCAGGCCTAACGCTAGGTGGTAGTCGTTGTGCTTACAATGCCCGTAGTAAGCAACTTTTGCCCCCAGGCAGCGTAAGCACATTCGTAGTTCCTACGGTTGGAATGCTTGGACTTTGCTTCAACAATGAAGATCAACTTATGTTTATTAACCGTGCTTTTAGCAGAATCTCTCCCAAAGCAAAAGGAAAAGATTCGCTTTCGCTTTTATTTTCTGTTAGTTACGATTTTCCCGGAAAAGCGGACCTAATTACTAACCACGATTTTCAAGAGTTATATCTTTTATTTTTGAATGAGGATAATCTATGAAACAAACATTAATTGTTATTTTAATATGTTTTTGTCACACGGCTTTAGCATATCCATACCGTATCTATACTGTCCCGGAAGGGGCATTAGTAAAAAACATACTAACTAATGAATATCTAGGAAAAACCCCTGTGGTTGTGGACGTGAGCAATACCGAAGCTGGTTCTACTTTTGGGATTTCATTATTTAGACATGAAAATGTTGCTATAAAGATTTTTACAGTAATGCCTTCAGCAGAAAATAATTTTGCTGTTTCTGGACCTGACGTTGCAACTATGTCATTGCCGGGAAAAGCACCTTTAAACGTAGTAAATGATGGGAATGGCGCTTCTGTTCATATAGAACTAAGACCTTATATGTCAGAACCTGCGCACACCCCATATTAATATAACAAGAAATTAAAAATATAAATCATATGAACTGCATCATAAAGATGCAGTTCAATATTTATTCTGGTACTTTTAATTTTTCTTTTATGAACTCCTCTAGTTCCTTAATAAAACCCGCATTTATCCTATTGAATTCAAAGCGAATTTTTCTACCAGTATTGTTTTTACTGATTCTTGCATACTTATCTTTGTTATCAAAAGTAATAAGATCACTTGTTTCCCATTTTGTGGAATAAGTTTTTTCACAAACACTTTCCACAGATTGTGTGATTTTTTCCATTACAACTTTTTGAGCAACCTGGAGATCTCCAATGTCTAAATCTTTTGTTTCCTCTTTAACATTATCTATTACTTCATCTAAAGGAAATAGATTTTTTTGCACATATTTCTGTAAACGAGACAAGCGACTATAATAGGAGTTCGGGATTCCTTCATAATCCGGGAATAAAGAGATCAATGTTTCGTCAATACGGGCCGCCTGGATTCTTTTGGCTACCGATACATGACTAATCCCAAGATATGCTGCGAGTTCTTCATTAGTAGAAAATCCTTTTTCTTCCATTTTTTTGATAAATTGAAACCCAACTTCTCTATATGAAAATTTTCGAGATGTTTGTGCTGCGGATATAATTGAATTTATATCATCTTCGGTTAGTTCATCCGGAAGAACCCACAGGGGGAGATCCTTTTCTGCCTTTATACAGCAGAAACGTCTGCGACTTCCTTCTATTAATAAATAAACCCCATCTCTTTTTACAGCGATCCCTTCGGTATCGACCCCTCTTTCTTCAATCTGCTTAAGAATATCTCTAACAGAATAATCTGTAAGGGCTTCTTGATTTCGTGGGTTCGCTGGATGGACTAAGGTCTCCTTCTCCACTCTCTGGGCTGGAACAATCACATGTTCCGCTTCAAGTCTCCGGCCCTTATGAAGAGTGAATAACTTTTTTATGCGAGGTGCTGTTTTCAAACCCGCAAGACCTGAACGGTGACCGACTTCTGTCCGCTTTGGTGCGTTTAAATATCGAGATTTATCATTCCCGATATGTTGCTCATCGCTCATGCGTTAACTCCTTGCTTAGCTGAAAAACTTTTTATTTCATTTATAAATTGCTGATATACCTGTAATACAGATTCTTCTGCGACATCAAGCTGCTTTGCGGAACAAAGTTCCTCTGATTTTTTGATATCAAGCACTGTACGCCCTTTGGAAGCAGCTGCCTTAAATGCTTCAGAATTTTTTATGTTAGCGGACATCAAAAGGTCCTGAACAGTTCTGATTAATTTATCCAAAACTATTCTTTCATATGGACTTTTGTCATCTACATTGACAGCAAGAACTTTGAACCATTTTAAATTGTCGCCCTTACTTGGTGATTGTTTAAACCTTTCACTTATTGTAAGCATGAAGTCTGTAGTAGAGGCGTAATCATATTCACGTGGTGACACTGCGACAAGAATCCCATCGGCCGCTTCGTCAGCAGCCCAGATCAAAGGTGAATCTTCAGGTGGAGTGTCTATAATAATCAAATCATAGTTCTGCTTCAGTACCGGTAAGATAACTTCCTTGAAACGTAGTAACAAAGACGTACGTTCTTCTCTAGAACATTGCCAGTATTTATCTTTAAAACGAGCATCTGTCGGAAAAGCCGTTATTACGTCCAAGTTTGGCAGATGCGTTGAAAAAGGCATATTAGTGATGATTTCTTCTTCAGAGAATCCTGAATCTAAATATTTTTTATACTCAGAATTTTCTTCATAAATTCCAAGGATTGCATCAATTGCTGTAAGGAAGACATCATCTTCTGAGACACTTTGAATCATGCTGCTTCCAATCGAACCTTGTGGGTCCCATTCGATCATTAATACACGTGCATTGAGTTGTAGATCTAAAGCAGCTGCTACTGCTAAAGCTACAGATGTAGTGCTTTTCCCTGTACCGCCTTTATGATTCTGAGTAACAATAGCTCTGCTAAAGTAATGATCGCGGTACTTGGGATAACCCAGGGCATCCATTATTTTTTGAACATCCCAGCGGGTGTAAAGATGATTTTTGTTTTGATAAATAGGTGCACCAACAAGTTCTTTTTCTTCTAAGTCCGAAAGTATTTTATTGAACGTTACTCGTGACTTCCCAAAAAAATCAGAGAGATTTTTTTTATTCAAACAGTGGTTATAGATCAGTCTATCAACACCATCAACACTATCATCAGAAACAGATACTCTTGATGAAGCCATCAGAGATTCCTTTAGAGAAATCTGCTCGCTTTTCATGCGCTGACCAACGAGGGCGATCTTTTCAAGTAAATTCATGGTTATGACCTTTTTGCACTGAAAACCGACTTTTACGCATATATGTAAACTTTACGTATAATGCGTCCATTTCCTTGTTATGCGTACAATTCTATCCTTAGTTTCAATCTTAAGCTAATGTTTGTTTACTTTTTTATGATTTTTTGTGAGCTTAACTTGCAGATGTGAGCTCAGACTCTCTAGTCCATACCTAATGCACAACCTGTTTAAACCACGATTCTTGTCTCCTTCTCTACGCTTTGAAGTTAAGAGCTCCATTAATGAATCTTCACGCCTACCCTATTTCTTGCTTAGACCCTAAAATCTATCTCACCGGTGTGCTGATATACGTTTCCTAACTGTGAACCGTTGTCGTCAGTCCAGTCTAAAGATATGAGGTGTTAATCTCTTGAGGAGGCACACTACGAATTATGGGAGCAGAGTTAGCAACCTCACCCCGAAATAAAACCCAACTTAAGGAGGCAACCCCAGTGTGGAGATTAAGGGGGTTAAATCTGCCAGCGGCTGACAGTGTCCCAGCTGCTGCTCAGTCACACCACGCCCTGATTTAATCCCCTGCCCGGTATTGTAATGACCGAAAAAAACCCGTGCACTGGTGTCGGCAGACCGGCATGCATGAATATGACGTTAATCTGTATCAGCAGGCACTTTTCGCATAATGGGAGCAAGTGATAGCAACGCCGCCCAGAACGGAATGCCAACATCAGGACTGAACCCAAGTTTGGCGATTAAGGGGGTTAAATTTGCAAGCGGATGACAGTGCCCCCAGCTGCTGCTCAGTCACACCACGCTTGATTAAATCTCTCGCCAGGTCTTGTTTTGACCGAAAATAGCCCAAGCACTGATGTCGGCAGACCGGCATATAGGAATATGACGTTAATCTGTATCAGCAGGTACATTTCGCATTATGTGAGCAAGTGATAGCAACCCAGCCCGGAACTGAAGGCCAGCATGAGGACAGAACCCCAGTTTGGCGATTAAGGGGGTTAAATCTCACAGCGGCTGACAGTGCCTTCAGATGCTGCTCAGGCATACTACTCTCCCTGATATAATCTCCCATATGTTCTTGAGATCGTCGGAAATCGCCCATGCACCGGTGTCGGCAGACCGGTATGCAGTAATGTGAATTTAATCTGCATCATCAAGCACATTTCGTATTATGGAAGTAAGTGTTAGTAAACCAAAGCCCGCCCAGAACGGAAGGTCAACATCAGAACAGAATCCCAGTTTGGCGATTAAGGGTGTTAAATCTGCAAGCTGCTGACAGTGCCCCAGTTGCTGCTCAGTCACACCACGCCCTGATAGAATCTCCTGCCCGGAAATGTGATGACCGAAAAAAGCCCGTGCACTGGTGTCGGCAGACCGGCACGCAGGAATATGACGTTAATCTGTATCAGGAGGCACATTTCGCATTATGGGAGCAAGCGATAGCAACCCAAGCCCAGAACTGAAGGCCAGCATCAGGACAGAACCCCAGTATGGCGATTAAGGGGGTTAAATCCGCCAGTGGCAATAAGATCCCGAGCGGTGTTTAAGAAATATTTCCCGAAGGACAATCTTCCGCTCGTACGATGAATATAGTGTTCAACCCGGGAGAGGGATCACTTAACCTGCTTAGCCTAAATCTTACGTCATTCTCTAAACGGAGTTTAAGCTTAATGGTCCTGAGAAAGTTAAAAGGACTACCCATAATGACGGTTTGAGATGGCGAATAAGGGTTTTTTCTGCCAGCGGCTGACATTGCCCCAGCTTCTGCTCAGTCACACCACGCCTGATTAAATCTTCCGCCAGGTCTTGTTATGACCGAAAATTGTCCGTGCACTAGAGTCGTAAGACCTGCATACAGGAATGAGGCGTAAATCTTTATCAGGTGGCAAGGTTCGCATCATGGGAGCAAGGGTCTTGAACTGGAGGTTAACATCATAAAATCCCAGATTGGCGATTAAGGGTGTTAAATCTGACAGCGACTGAAAGTGCCTTCAGATGCTGCTCAGGTATATTACACCCTGAAAAAATCAAGCATCTGTGCTTGCGAATATCGGAAAAGGCCATGCACCGGTGTCGGCAGACCGGCATGGGCAATGAGACGTTAATCTGTATCAGCTGGCGCATTTCGTATCATGGGAACAAGTGTTAGCAACCCTCTCCAGGACGGAAGGACACTATCAGGACTGATCCCAGTTTGGCGATTAAGGGGGTTAAATCTGCCAGCGGCTGACAGTGCCTTCTGATGCTGCTCAGACATACTATGCACAGATATAATCACCCGTCCGTCCTTGTGATTATCGGAAAAGGCCATGCACCGGAGTCGGCAGACCGGTATGCAGTGATGTGACTTTAATCTTTATCAGCAGGCGCATTTCGTATTAAGGGAGCAAGTGTTAGCAACCCTGCCCAGGACGGAAGGACACTATCAGGACTGAACGCCAGTTTGGCGATTAAGGGGGTTAAATCTGCCAGTGGCTGACAGTGCCTTCTGATGCTGCTCAGACATACTATGCACAGATATAATCACCCGTCCGTCCTTGTGATTATCGGAAAAGGCCATGCACCGGAGTCGGCAAACCGGTATGCAGTGATGTGACTTTAATCTTTATCAGCAGGCGCATTTCGTATTAAGGGAGCCAGTGTTAGCAACCCTGCCCAGGACGGAAGGACACTATCAGGACTGAACGCCAGTTTGGCGATTAAGGGGGTTAAATCTGCAAGCGGATGACAGTGCCCCAGCTGCTGCTCAGTCACACCACGTCCTGATAAAATCTCCTGCCCGGTAATGTGATGACCGAAAAAAGCCCGTGCACTGGTGTCGGCAGACCGGCACGCAGGAATATGACGTTAATCTGTATCAGCAGGTACATCTCGCATTAGGGAGCAAGTGATAGCAACCCCGCCCAGAACTGAAGGCCAGCATGAGGACAGAACCCCAGTTTGGCGATTAAGGGGGTTAAATCCGGCAGCGTGAGTAAGTGCCCGTGCTGTGTTAAAGAAATATTCCCTAAGGACAATCTTCCGCTCGGCCTTTTGTATAAAGTTGTCACCCCGGGAGCGGGGATCACTTTACCTGCTTAGCCTAAATCTTACGTCAATCGCTATCCGGAATTTTAGCTTAATGGTCCTGAGCAAGTTAAAAGGGCTACCCATAATGACGTCCCCAGATGGTGATAAAGGAGTTAATTCCGCCTTCGGCTTACAGTGCCGCAGCTGCTGCTCAGCAACACCACGCCCTGATTAAATCTCCCGCCTGTCCTTGTGATGACCAAAAATAGTCCGTGCACTGGCGTCGTAAGACCGGCATACAGGAATGAGGCGTTAATCTTTATTAGGTGGCAGGATTCGCATCATGGGAGCAAGGGCCCTAGAACTGTAGACTAACATTAGAAAATCACAGTTTGGCGATAAAGGGGGTTAAATAAGTTAAAAGTCTTCGGTGAGCAAATTGGATAAATTTTCAGAAACCAAACCGTTAATAATAAACTTTTAGAAGAATGATTAAAGGATATTAAGTTTTGTATGCAAAATGACACCAGTGATCTGTTTTCACTAATAATGCCGCGCTACTTTGATTACCTTTGGTAAACAAAAATGTAATTTACGTGATTTTCATCTTATAATGTCAGTATTGAAGTTATAAATTTTGTTTACTTAATGCGTACACAACCTAACTGCGATTTGTATTTATGTCACTGTTTTTACACCACATTAATTATAAAACCAAAATTTGCAGCACAGTGATGAACTCATTAAGTCACAACCTCATTTGTTTACTTAAGGCATACAATAAAAAACCAGATTCTTATGAGACATCTGGTTTAATTATTTTTGCTTGAAGATATTTACTCTACGCGGCCAAACCCGCTGCTACTTCTTGAGCATAGAGAATTTCTATTGCCTCGCCATAGCTACAATTCTCGCGGCTTTGAATTTCCCATAATTTACTCCTGTCAGCACTATCCGTAGTAAAACAAAGCTCCATTTTCCGGTCTACGTATAACCGACAGATCTCTTGGAAGTTTTCGAACCTGACTAACATCTCTGAAAACACCTTTTTGACTGTACGAATATTTTTCATACGTTCATATTCTGCATCTGAAGTAGAAAAATATTTATTAGCCTTCATTGCTTCAATGCTTTCTTTTTCTTGTTTCATGATTATCTTCCAAGGCGAGTTAGCAGTCAGGGCCCGGCCAACAGAAGAAGTAAAATAATCTTCAAACGACTGTGTGATACAGATGCCAGCGCAGTTTGTTTTCCTGAACCTACGCCATGCCGCTTCGAGGAAGGAAGAGAAGAATTGGTTTGATTGATTTCCGGCACCTGATGAATTATCAGGACGAATGTACTCCCATGCTTCATCAAGGATGAACAAGCGACGACGCCCATCTTTTTTGATGAACATTGCATGCTGAGCAGCCTGAATGATAGACATTAATACAACTGTCTGAAGGTGGGGGGTGCCTTTTAGCTCCTCCAGTTCCAAAACAATAAATCTGCTGTCGAAGTTGATTGGAGGCAACGTATCGGTAAACCGGTGCCCATAAATTCCACCTTCGCACCATGCTCCGAGTTGCTCCCCAATATCCTTTATACGTTTGTCTTCATGCTTCTTGCAACGCAGAGCAAAGCCGGTTATTGAACCGGTCCGACCTGATTTTCTGGATTCTTGGTACTCTTCTGCAATAAGCTGAAGCATCACTGATTGTTGATAATCATCGATAAGGCCTTTCTCTGAAGCCATAATTTTTAGCTGATTCAAAACCATTATGGTCTGAGCAACTTTGTCTTTTTCTGCATCGTTTGAAGTTGATTCACCGGTAAATTCAGGTGCTTCGTTAAATACATCG
Organism: Enterobacter sp. PP-008-ECC_S150; assembly: GCF_045257065.1. Classification (NCBI taxonomy): domain Bacteria; kingdom Pseudomonadati; phylum Pseudomonadota; class Gammaproteobacteria; order Enterobacterales; family Enterobacteriaceae; genus Enterobacter; species Enterobacter sp. PP-008-ECC_S150. Next base: position 11,874 of record NZ_JBJHHG010000023.1, read on the forward strand.
TCGTTAACAGTGATGTCAGTTAGGAAGGCAAAGGGATTTAGGGTGAAGTCAGGGGTTTTACCGAAATCAATAAATTGACTGTTTGTATATTGTTCCGCAATCCCCTGGTAAGAACGGCCCACGTCCACAACAAATACTTGAGCACCGTCAGGATCATCATCTGGGTATTCGTTTTCTAAAAAATGCTTAAATGTTGAGCGATAATGAACGAGGTTATTAGATCGCGGTCCAGCTCCAAGATAGTTATTGATTAGATATGCTGTCCAGAATGACTTCCCTGCACCTGACGTTGCACCAATAACCATGTTATAGCTTGCAGAAGTCTTGAAAATATCAAGTCCCATGAGTTGACCTTCACGAGAAACTAAACTCAGTACTGGTCTATCTGTATTACCTTTCCAGGGCCCAAAGATCGGTGTCATATGAGCCGCTCCGGTGTTGCTCACTACTTCGGAACGGTCAAGGTCGAAAATTGTCTTTGGGTCATTGCACATTGGCAGACATGACATAAATGACGGGAAAACGATAAAGGAATCATCTGCTACTTTGACCCGGCTTTCGAGGTAAAAGGATTTGAGATCGTTAGCTGCTGTCTGCACAGAATTGGCATTACTACCCATAACAGTGAAAGTAAGATACCCTCTTAAAAGCTTTGCGCCATCCTCAAGCTCGCGAGTTACGGCCATGTAGTCATTATCCATATCCCGCAGGCGAGGGCAGAATGTGACAACTGAAGGTATACTTGCCTGTTTATTAGTGATTGCTTTGTAGCGGACGTTTTCTTTTGACAACTTGAGCGGATCGGCAAACTGAACAGTCTGAGTGATCATAAATGGGCTGAAAATTGTCTTACGTCCATGCATCCAGTTAACTACTAACTCATACATACAACCGAAATTGACGTATTCAGGAAACTTTACAACGGAAAGTTGTTTGAAGTAACGATGCTCAGATTCGTCGTCACTTTGTGTGACTGATGAGAAATGATTTTCTGTGACTGTATACTTACGGCCGGGAACGTTAACTTGTTCATTAAGCCTTTTCATAGTGTTAACGTCTATGAAACCTTCAGCCCACCGGGAGTTCTTTCCGGGGTTTACGACCTTATCTATACAATAGAGCCAGTTTTCTGCATCGACCTTAAACGGATGCAATCCAATCGTAATTAACTTACTTACAAGTTCAGAGTAAAGTGAATCGATACGCGAATGTTCCAGCTCGGTAGGAAGGGCAGACTGTAAAGGAATCGATAGCGAGATCCATACCTGAAAATCCCTCAACATAAGGTTATCATGATCAGGTTTTAAAGGCTTATGCATACTTCTGTCGTAGTAGTCCAACTGATAACCATTAAGCAGATCTGCTTTAAGCTTATCGTTCCCAGTCATACGCCCACCTCGCACAGCTGACCAAGCACTAAGCTGTAAAGTCAGGTCTGGCAATGCAGTCAGAGATATTTGACAGACAGTATCTGTAGGGAAATCCATTTTGAACATTTCAGCAAGAACATCTTGCTGATTATCAAAAACTCCAGGGGATGGATTACAGATAAACATAAACCCTAATCTGTTGCCATCAATCAAAAAATAGTGAGTCCCTGCTAATTGATCGTAAACAGGGATAAACCCACCTAATTGATGGCGATTTAAACCGCTATTGTAATTATTGATAGCTTCCATATTTGACCTTACAGTTGTCTAACAATGCCGTTCGAAGAGACAGCTTTAGTTGCTTTTTGTTGCTGCTGCATATTTTCCCGGGCCGCATCCTGTACTTCTAAAGGAACTATGCGAGCTGGGTTTGAGGTCGAATTCTTGCCAGCAATCCATGTTTGCGGTTTTACGTTGACATAAACGTAGCCGGGAAGATTAAGCGCATCGTTATCATCGGTATAAGGTGCAAAAGTAATTCTCATTACTTTCCCCTGTTGCAGAACAGCAAGTGGTTCAGGAGCCACTACAGCTTGTTTATAACCTTGCGAACGGTATTGCTGGATCTGCCCAGGGTTGAGAGTCGGGTTAACGGGCTGGCCATTGTAAAGAGAGTACATATCCTTACCAGGGCTGATATCAGAATTAGGTGCAACGTAGCGTGGGGCATTTCCAGCAGAAACCGGATAGCTTGTTTGTTTAACGACTTCCGCAGCCGGATGAACGAAAGGGTTACCAGTTGAAGAGGCAGTGCTATAACTGCTAGTCATCCTTACGTTTGAATTAACCGGTACACCAGAAATAGGCCGTGGTCCAATGGATGAAGTAGGGGCACCCATTTTTAAAGTTTTATCGTACATGACAGGTAACTGACCAACTGGCTTAATTTCGGTTTTTGAATAAGCCACAGGCTGATTTTTAAGGGTAGTAGACTGTGGATATTTGACTTCCCCTGGAGGGCTAATTTCAGTTGGATAACGGCTGTCATTGACAGCCGATTTCTCCTTTCCCGATTCCGACTCTTCCCCCGCCAGTGCAGACAGATCATCTCGATTATTAGTTAACTCCATAACTTCGCGAGGACCTTTACAGATAACGCCCTTTTCAATGCCTGGACATTCGGATTCGGAACTACCGATGGAGCACCCCGTAAGATATGAGGATGTACCTACAACCAGAGCACTGAGTACCAATCTTTTGATGTTCATAAACTAGCCTTAATTTGTCTCAAATGGATTTTTTAAGAGAGGTTCAACGCTTTGGTTCAACCAGTAGTCGAAATCTTTTGGAATGCCATTACCAGCCAAACCATCCTGTCTGACAACTGAAGGTACACCCTGCAATTTATAAATTCCTGCGAGCATCAATGACGCTACCAAAGGTTCCGCCGGACATTCTTCTGCTTCTTTTTGAGAGAGCAATCTTTTTTCAATGTCGGATTTGCTTCCCATTAGCCAACGAAGAATATCGAGGTTGTTTATTTTTCCTTTTTCTTTACTACACCAGAGCCTTCTAAGCTCTTCTTTTGGCTCACCGGGTGAGGGAACTAAAACAATATCTATCCGATACTTGTCCCGATCTGCATAGAATTTCTTAACAAGTTCCATGCAACCGTCACAATCAAGTGTTATGAAAATGGCTGCTTGTCTTTTAAGCTTTGAATTTCCCAGAGGAATGGACGCTACAGTTTCCAGAGGGAAGGGGGCCTCATCAAGACTAATAAAATAGGAATTCCTGATTTCTTCTACAGTCAGAACAGGTTTACGTTTAATTACATCAACAAGGCTTCCCCCAGTAAGGGAGTATCGGCCATCGGTCGTTACTGCCATTAGCTGCGAACGTTCGTCCTGAAAGAGGTATAGCCCACCAGAAGGAATGTATATGGCATCCTTAGGTTTATATCCTTTCATTTTTGATAACACACCCGAGATCTGACTGGGTGAAACGCCACCTTCCTTTGCCTTTGCCATTAACGCAGCAGCATCACTATTAGTTAGGACCTGCTCTGAAGCATAAGTGACCGTATTCGCCATAATGGCGAAAGCCGCCATTAAAGGGAAAAGTAACTTTTTCACTATTGGGTGCCCTCTACTTCTTTGCATTATAAGAACTTGATTGTACCGCTTCAGAGCTATCTTCAAGTTCCATATAAGTGACGATTTCAACACTATCCGGTACAGTAACGGCAAGCGTTGCATCAATAATTAAATAGCCACGGTCACGGTAGATCTTCATTAATGTTCTGAAATATTCTTCGAATTGAGATCTATCATTGTCAGCAGTACGGCCTCCGTGATGCTTGAAAAATTCCTTACGTAATTCAGGCATGTCAAGCACTGCAATCTTGTACGAAGGCTGGGATTGTTTATTGAAGTAATCGTAAACATTCATAAAGCCTTTATAACCATAAATAATGACCAATACGGCAAAGGCGAAGAAAAATAAATACTTCAATATTTTTTCAATATCAATTTCGAAGGTAATTTTTTTTGTTGTCCTTTCTCGCACCATTTTTTTAGTGATTTCAGGTCCAGCTGATTCAGGCGATTCTTTTTTTTCTAAACTATCCATTTAAACCTCAGCGACTGGTCAGATTCGTTGGAATTGTAGTTCCGGTCTGAACGACAAATGTAATAGCTCGGCCAGGGCTAATTTCTACGATTGGCCACTGTTGTTCTGCAATTGCGGTGTAGTAATCGACGAGTCGATTAAGACCACCTTGAGCTGCACCAGCCCCGGCTAATGCCCCAAGTGCACCAAAATTAGGGGACTGATACTGAGCCTGTGAATTAGGGTCGATGTTAAGTGAAGATACCTTACTGGGACTTAAGCTACCGGCAAGTGAAGAAAGTCCACCGGCAAATGCAGCTCCTGCAATTGCGTTACCATTTCGGCTGATAAGCGTGCCTCGGATCCCATTTTTTCCGTCATTTTCACTTACAGCATATGCTTCCAGTTTTACGTCAAAAGCTTTCCCTTTTGAATTAACACAAGAGATAGAAGTGGCACGTATGTAAGCACGCTGTGACGCCAGATCACCAACAGCTGAACCCAGAAGGTTACAGTCACGCAAATCCATGGTGAAATTATTGGGCATGATGACATCTTTTTTAATACGCATCGTTACTGGCATTGGTTCTGATTTGGAAGAAAGGCTTGTAGGCGCTTCAAGCCCGGTAATCAGAACACCAGTGATAATAGATGTTGCCGGAAGAAACATTTCATCTTTTCGGGCAGCATGCCGCGCTTTGCTATCAACTGGCGCAGTACCATCACCTCGTACAGTCCGAGTTGGCGCTTTATCTCCTGCAATGACCTCTCTGCCTTCCTTGATTCTGTTTTCAGACACGGGCATAACCTGAATGACACCATCGGTACCATTAGTCTTAATGGAACTTTGTGTGATTGTTCTCATTGGGCTATTACGCGTAGGTGTGATAGAAGCGTAATTAGGGTTTACGCCATTAATCGGCGCATTAGCATTAAGCTGATAAGGAGCTGCCGGTGCCTGCTCATTAATCGTTTTACGCGAACTACCAGCATCCAAGTTACGATTGCCGTTTCGATTTGTCTGCATATCATTAATTTGCTGAGACAGCTGCTGAAGTTGAGAAGTTAAACTTGCAACTTGGGCTTTAGTTTCCTGTTGGGCTTTTTCTGCTTTTTCGCGGTCCTCTTTCGCCGCATTTTGGTCAAGTCGGTTTTGCTTAACCATTTCTTTATATACTTTCTGGCTTTCTTCATTACTCAATTTGTTCATTTGCGAATCATCTAACAACAAATTGGTCTGCATGTCTTTTTTCTGTGTTTTCTTTTCTTTCTTAACTGGTGTGGAAAAAATAGACTGGCTAATAATATAAACAATCACTACCAGCAGAGCGCCAATAACAGAAAGTCTGACGGTCTTATTTTCCCAGGCCTTTTTAATGTCCATGATTAGCTCCACTTGTAGGTTTCTGGAATCGTTTAATTTTTAGATTTCGTTCGCTGTCAGACATCTGAGGAACGATATAGGGTTCACCTGCTCTGGCCCAGTTTTCACGAACAGATGGATGATTCATTTCAGCTTTATCTATCTGGCTCGTTCTAGATATTTCATGTTTGTAATTAGGTTCCAAAACGTTACTTTTGTGATAGTCAAAAGCATTCTCCTCATTAATATTGCCCTCTCCTACAAATTTATCAATAAGAGTTGGATCGTTCATTATTACTGTCTGAACGGGAAAAGCGTTACTGCCATCTTCGATACTAATGGGTGCGTCCGGAACGATTAATACACTCCTTTTTGGTATATATTCTGACCTGTAGTAAAAGCTGGTTAAAGCAAATACGACAAAACCAATCACGGTGGCCCCAAGCAGAGCAGGCAAAGTAACTTTTCCCATATTATTTTCTGATTAGACTTGGTCTGGTTGTAACCCGGGCCTCGCGTTCCTTGAACAATTTATCCCGGACTATGTAAAGCTCTGTTTCTTCTCCCGGTTGCAGGTATGCTTTATCAAATAAAGCACTTGCAATAACGCCTTCTGCCATACACTGCTGATCAGCAACGATTTGACCGTATGGTTTATCGTTTTTCACAAGAATTACATCAATAAGTTCACGTGAGCCAACCAGTCTCTGACCGAGCTTTGCATACATATTAAAGTTACATGGTGACTGCTCTGGCGCAGGAATACGAGAAAGTCGGTCCTGTTGTAAACTGAATCCTGAAGGGACCTCACCAAGAGCCACAGGAGTCAATAAATCAATGATTCTTTGTTTATGATCGTCTTGTTTTGGATCCGTTGGAGCCAGTTCTTCTGACTGGGAGCGGGCCAACATTTCCTCATAGTTTTGCTTATCCAATGAGGTTTCACGTTTGGCTTGCATAGATGGGCTTAAAGATGTAGTAACTGAAATCATCGCACCGGGAACATCAAGCGGTACCAGGGTCAGGTTATAGGTCGATTCAGGTACCTGATCTTCAGACAACATAATCCCGATTGGTTTATCGGTATTAGTTGAAATAAAGACATCGCCACCATTAACAAATATGCTTGCCTCTTCAGCAGGGGTAGAAGTACTGACAGAAGCATTCTTGAAGCTGGTCGATATTCTGTTTTGAAGTCCTCGTGAAACTGGCAGTACCACATTCCCACCAGGCGGCACATTTACACGCTGAACTTCTTTATATCGGTTACGAGCTTCGACATAAAGTTCATCGGCTTTTGACGTGGCGGTCGCATTGGTTGCATTCTGCTGGGAAGAGGTACCTGTTGGTCTCCCATAGCTATCAATTGCACCAGATCGGGTCTGTGCGTCAAATCCGGGGAGACTAGGATTATTTGATAATGCTCCAGTAATAGCGCTTACCGCAGGCGAAGCATTGCTGGCTGGGGAAAGTTGCACGGTAGGGAGATCAGTTGTAGGTTTTTGTCCCTGCGCATTACCGGCTTCACTAAGGTTTGTTTGTGCACCTGACTGTTCAGAACCAGCTTGACCCGGAATAATGGCTTTTGCAGCTCCATTCTGAAATCCGTCAGCACCAACTGGCATTACAACCGGGTTATTAATTGTTGCTGGCAATTGGTATTCTTCAGCGATTACGCAGTTCGAAGTCGTGAGCATGATCAATGCTGTAATTGCGTTGAAGCCTAAGCCCTTTTTTTTAATCATCACTTGTTACCTGTAGACGGTGGCGGATTATCCAGCGTTGCCAGTTGCTCTTTGCCGTTTATCGTAATTTTTTTAATATTCGGTGTTCCGGAATATTGATTTACATATGCAATTCTTGGGCGACCATTTTTCATCCCGAGAACCCATTCATAAGTCCATTTCGATGATTCAGTTTTGTCCGGAACATTTACAAGTCGAGTCGTTTTGGTACCCCAGACATAGACCATGTCATTTTTTGGATCAAAGTAAATATCATTAGGCTTAAAGGTCTGCTCAACACCACGAGCCTGCATGATATTTATCTGCTCCTGTAAAGACTCACTCGTTTTAGCCTGTAGTTCAGGTGAAAGGGCATCGAGGACATAGGCCGTCACAAAGGAAATATTAGTTGGATTAATATTCCCTAAAAGGGTACTAAAAAAGAGAGCCCATTGTGTTTTATAAGATTCCGATGCTTTGTTACCAACAACCGTGATCTCTTCATTCATGTTTGGAGGGGTAACAATCGTCACTGGGTCAGTGAAAAAAAGAATCTTTGCAACCAATAACCCAATGACGGCTATTGAAACAGTATTAATGCGGATAAGTTTTGTATCACGATTAATCAGGGCGCTGTATGTAATTCCAGCACCTGACGCTTCAGCTTGTGGGCTAAATCGTTTTTTAATGTCCAAAAAACGTCCCTTAGCACTTTCATCTTTCTTTACGTATGACTGTTCAAGATCACCGTTTTCATCCTTTTTAGATTTTTTGAAAAAAGGGATGTTAATGCCACTTAGCATTTTCATTCATAGCTCCATCAAGAATACAAATCTCTGATAAATGGATCGTTGAAATAACGGCTACTAAAAACTGCTTTACCTGGCAAAAAACCGAGCCACCAGAGTTTGTGTTTTAGCAATCCTCTTATTCCTGACTCAGCTGCTTTGTTATACGCAATCCAATACACAACCGCTGCTACAACAGAAAACCCGAAGCATTCGAAGATATTCCCAAATGCAACCAGAATGAATGCAAGCCCTAATTTTTTGGCATCCCAAAACAAAATCAGTAGAGGCATGTTGATCCTGAAAGGGAATCTATAGGTATGCTGAGGAACGTCGTTCTGCTTACTCATTAAAAATCCAGAGAGGGGGATGAACCCCCTCATGCATGATTAACAATAAATTACAGCGGTACGCCAGCATCCATAAAGGTGCTGATAATTTTCTCGCCGTTGGCCATTACCAGCATCATGAATAATGAAACCAGTGCCAGGCCCGGGTTAGGCTTAAGGACAGAGAAATATACGCTTGAGATCAACATCGCGGCTGCCAGAATTTTGCCCGGAGCTCCAGTCATACTTTCACTCATGTATGACCAAATATCTCCCAGTGCCCCATCATCTGAACCCGCATATGCCAGACCGCAAAAAAGCACGGTCAGCAGAACAAACAAAATCACTTTTGCGCTTTTTGTTTTAAAAAGTGCAGCCGTGTTAGATTTCTTTTCACTAAGGCCAATATTTAAAGAAAGTTCCATAATTACTCCGTGTAGATTTGAGTTCACGTAAACGCGAATGAATAATACTTTTTTATTCCGATCCTTCCGTTCGCATAAACCCCCTTTTTTTAACGTTTAGCGATTGGTGAATTTTTAAGCAAAGGGCCTAAAGCATAATCTTTGAAAGGTACCAGTGAACGCTTAGTAAAAGTTTGAAAGAGGGGAGGGGGTAAGATTACGTTAAGCTCAATCCTGAAGCTGATGAGACTCCTCAAGCATAAAAGTCACTTTTGATGGTTTGAAAAGCTCTAACTAGATATCGGGCAGGTAACTAAGCTTCATATCTAATCTTTTTTGTTCCCTTATTATCTATCTCTTGATTCTGAGAAGGCCGCATATCACTGTGCTCCCTGGTTCGGCAACTATCAGTTGGAGAAACTACATACAATCCTCGGGCCGGTGCGTCATTCATCTAAATGCCTTTTACACCTCTGGGCGTGAGTGGGACTTTGTCTTGTCCATACGAACATCATTCATTCGAATGCTTTTGGCCAATGCTATTTAAGCAAATGCTTTCTGGCTGAGTCCTTTTGCGAATGAGTCTTTGATATAACTGCATGAATTTTGGGTTGTTTGGTGTACTAACAAAACAAAGGCATTTCTTTGAATGCCATTGGAGTTGTGATGCTTCTGATATTTTTTTGATCTCATATCAAGCACATAGTCCTTCTGATGCCCAATGTCATAGATGTCTTGGACCATTCTCGCTCTTAACAAAGCTGAACTGTGTGTCATTCGACCTAATGCCATTCACCAAAATGCCTTTTTATACCACTGCATAGCTATGCTCGGGATACAGTGGCAAACAAAAGCATTTCAATGAATGAATTTTTGGGATACCGACATCAAAAGCATTTGTATGAATGTAAGAGGCGTAATCCACAAAAGGCATTCACGTGAATAGAGTGCGCACGAAACCATCTTGCTCAACGGCATTTAATGAATGGGCTAGCATGTACGCTTGAGTCAGAAAGGCATACAGATGAATAGTCAGGAGTTCGTTTGAAAAGTTACTTTTTTGCACATTAAGCCGAGATGTAAGACCAGTAGTAAAAGAAGCACTAAGCATAGCACTGATAAATAACTTATTTTTCAGCAGGTTATAACCAGTGCATACCAGATAGCTTTCAACCTTGTTTGGCAAGGGCCAGCTTAGGGCTTCTTTTGAAGATCTGAAATTGTATGTCGCGACCTTTCTTAACTTCTTGATAATCGAGATATCCGATAGATTCAAGTTCCCGCATTGCTTTACGAATTATCTGGTTTTGCGTACGAATAGGGGTTGTAAGAAGCAACCTTTCCCTCAACCGTTTCATATTAACGAACAACGTACCAGCTGGCATTGCTTCAAAATAAATATAGAGAGATTGCGCAGCTTCTTTTTTAGCCAAAATGTATAGAACCTGAAGGCTTAACAATGTCTTATGGTCGTAACGATACAGTTCCCACATAGAAGGATCCCCAACCAGCTCAACAGTATCGCTTTTTGGATCAATCATAGCCTTCTGCACCAGATGCGTTACTGTGAACCGACCACTACGAGAGTCTGAGAAGGCAAGCACTACCGATGCAAGGTTCATTAATGACTCTTTAAAGCGCGCACGAGTTCGTTTGTTGATGTTTGTTGAACTGATACCACACATCTTCGCAAACTCGTTAAAAGTCAGGCTAATCTTCTCGGAAGTAAAACCATATTTACTGAAAGCCATGATGATCCCGAGCCAGCACTTAAAGTCGGTAGACATAGATAGTTTGACACCAGTTATCTTGATGTCGTCATAACCCTCCGATCTTGCAATTTCCATACACGAAAGCTCATCAGAGGCATCAACTTCAAAGTTTCGGTCGCGGTTTTCTTTTGTGCCGACAGGGGTAAATACACTCAATCTCAGCAGGGCCACGGGCTGAACCGACTTGGACGAGTTAGGCGTCAGTTGATAAGTCTTACCTGATTCATTACTGGTTACGTCAAAAGGATGGATTAACTCGTTGTTTTTAATCATTAACTTAACTCGTCGGTGATAAGATTTTCATTTGGCAAACTGTTTATAACATATTCTTGCAAATGCTTTTTACGCATTTACCTAAATGCCATAAGCATTCCAGTAAATGCCTTCCTTATTCATTCAAATGCTTTTCGCATGCATCCGAATGCCGGATCCTTTCATAAAGTTACTATAATCAATGAGTTAAAGATGCCGTGATCTTTACTTGAACTCTATTGATCTTTAGTGATCTAAAGAATTGATCTAACCTGTTGAAAACAATGATAAGTCCATATAAAACAAGGAATAGCGCTCCTTTATCAATATCTACAGATCGCAAACGGAAATGAAAGTGGGTTTACTATCATTGTTTTATTCAAGACAGTTTTTATTTTAATTTTATTAAGCAAATTTTTTGAGTTTACCTTTTAGATGTATCAGCCCTATTTGGCAAATTTGAGGTTCATGTATCATGTAGTAAACAGGAGGAAGATATGAACAACAGCAAACATACAGTCATTGAAGTGGATACTAATCTAGTTGAAATTGAAAAGGGATTTAATCCCCGAGAGGCGGTAATCGGAGATTTGTGTTACGAACAAGAACCTGTCAAATCGATGATTGTGTCAATCAAACAAGCCTTTAAGGAAGGAAGGCAGGTTGATATGATCAAGGTCGTAAAAAGAAAAGGTAAATATTTAGTTCGTCAAGGTCATACTCGTTTTCATGGCTTAAAATTAGCAATTTCTGAAGGTGCTAATATTCCAAAATTATCTGTTATCTTAATCGATTATAAAAACGAAATTGAAGAATACCTTGAGAACCTCGATGGTAACAGAAGCAATGGGCTAAATCCGGTTGGGCAAGCTCATGCATTAGCTCATGCTGTTAGTCTCGGGTATTCGGTTGAAGAACTAGCAATGCGATATCAACGATCAACTACCGCAATTCGTAATATGCTAAAAATCCTTGATATGCCATTAGAGCTTCAACGTTTGATTAGCCTAAATCTAATCAAAAAAACGCTCGCCATTGAAATAATGTTAAAATATTCCAACGATCACAAAATGGTTTTAAAACATATAGAAGGTTTCTTACCTGGCGTTAAGAATATTGAGACTACAACGAGCAAAATTGTAGGCATACCTGAACACAATGCAGCTGGAGCAGGACCAGACACCTTAAATAAAGGCGGACCAGAAAAGAAAAATTCGGCAGTCACACGTAAGACTTTGGGTATTAAGCGCCTCTCGCATAAGAAAACAGAACGGCTAAAATCTGAATTTCTTGAGCTTGTGGAAAGTACACATACGGAATCTATAACGAATACTCAAACAGAACTAAAATTTGGTAGAGATAGTGCACACTTGTTCAAAAATGTTGATAGTAAAAATGTAATATTTTCTGATGATGGTGTTCAAATAATCTTGAATGATGAAAAGCTAAATATTTTATTGTCTTTACTTAACGACGAAAATACAGCAATCATTCTTTCTAAACCAAAATTAGAAGAGCTTCTGGAAATTCGAGATCTCCTTAAGGAATAAAAACCCGAGGATTAGTTGAGTGATTAAACCTATAAAGCTGACTCTTATCGATAATTATAATGATTTGCTTCTAACTCATGAAGTCCTTAAACGCAACATGGAAGAGTTAGAACACGGTAAACGTTTTGACCAATTTCCTGAAGGGCATGACCACTATGAAAAAACTGTGAAAGAAGCTGTAGCAATCGTAGAGGCACGTTTGGAGGTGTTTCGAAAATGAAATCTCTTTTCTTTACTCTTGATGGTCATATGGTACCAGCCTCAGTGAATGTATCCCTTAACGGAGATGGAAATTATTATGCACCTATCGAAAGAGAATGTAACGAATGTGCGGGCACAGGCCACAAAGGGGCTGATGTATGTGAAAAGTGTCATGGGGTGCAAACAGTTGGACCCATTATTGAAAAATTAGTGGTACTAGAGCCAATTACCTTTCTCGATAACATTCCGGAACTGCGTGTTAACCCAACACTCGAAGCATGGAAATCCAGAAACCACGTACTTATTGAGAAAGCAAAAAAGGCTAACACTAAGTTTTCTAATAGTATATTGGCGCAACTAGACAATAACCGTTTTTTGACAGAACGCCAGCTGGATTGTTTCTTTACAACCTTTGATGTGATGTTGTCTGAAACTCCGGAAAATGAACAAGAAATTTTAAAACATAGCTACAATATCGGCCAGGTCATAAGCATTGAACTAACATTTACTGAAGTCAGGGCCGCGTACGCAAAAAGTAAAGGGAGTTATTTTTTTACATTTACTGGTAAAGTTAGAAATGACGGGATCGCTTTAACGGCCGATAAACAGGATCACATTTTATTGGGTGAACGTTATCATTTGACTGGAAAAGTCAGAAAATTCTATGATTTTGATTCGAAAAATTATGCTGCAATAACAGTTTTTAAGTTAAGTAAACTCCAAGACAGTTAAATGTTTTACTGCTTAAATATAGAGCCAAGACTTAAACTGTCGTTAGGACTCACTCACGTAATATTGTTGCTTACGCAATGGGTTTTATCCCTCATAAAGATCTGCGAGTATAAATCTTTTACATTTAAATTCCCCTCTATCACAACCTTTTCAATAGTAAAAAAATGATAATCTTATTAATTATAATTTTTAATTTTTTGTATACCAATACCATACAGTTAAGGCTAAAAGGTGATGATGGAGATGGACTTTAAAATGCACAATGATCTGGGTCTCGGTTTCATTTGTAAAAATGCAAGAACATCGTCAAAGCCAACGTTAAGAAAAGTTACTTTTCCGGTAAGCGCATATGAAACGTCTAAGCTTTCTTTAACCGGTTTTCAATGCCCCACAGCCTGCCGATTTCCTTTTTTTGTGCTATGCATGATAATCCATAACCATCTTTCGTCTGCATGCCCTATCAACCAAAATGAATGTTCAAATCATATATCGCAATTTTCTATCGACATTAAAGTACAAGATTGGCTTAGCCGTTCAAGAGTAGCGTTTATTGATTTCCATAATCTAAGAAATACAGATAAAACCACATTAATAACAGTGGAACATCTTGAAGCTTTACTTACTGTTATGTCAACTACTCTTGTCGCTTACGCTCCATATTCAAAAAAGAGACTTAACTTTAGCTTTCTAAATTCATTTACTTTGTCTAAAACTTCTCAAAGTTACACATTAACTTTCCCGGTAGTTCTCAGTCCGCTTTTAGATGCTCTTGGCGGTTTCATTCAGGAATGCATAACCGAAAAATTGTTAAAACGACGAAATTCGAATTTCATGGTTTACGAGTATCTTAAACGTTCAGGCCAGAGCTCTCATAAAGTGGAGGACATTAATAACGACTTACAGCTTAAAACTCTAAATATAAGACTTATGAGCGTCCTTACTGGGCTTTCTCAGCAAGGACTCATTTCATTTATTTGCGAAGGAAAGAGGGGCGACCGGAGAATAGAAGAGCTTCAGTTTATACCTTATGTTCAACGAACTCACCCTGAGGTATTAACTTTTCAGGAATGGATTAGCCCCGTTGATTAGAATTAACTCTATTTCAGCACGGCCAGTATTTCTGTTTCCGTTTTCCGTGTATTTGGCTTACTTCCTACGGATCGGTAAGCGCTGAGTCTGTGTATGACGAATCCACGCTCTTCATAGAGGCCCAAAGTGAATGGTGTCAGGCTATTTGATATCGCAACAGCAGCGCCTTTTCTGTGAGCGTCAACGAGCATATTTGCTAACAGCACGTGGTCGCTTTGGCTGAACGGTTTACCATCGTAACTGACAAAACTAGTTTTGCTTGTTTTGTCATATGGCGGATCACAATAAATCTGATCTCCTTCGCCGGTTGCGGCCAGAGTCTCCTCAAAACCAGCGGTGATCAGTTCAATACCTGAAAGACGAAATGAAAGGTAGTCTATTTTATTGAAGTCAAGCTTCAGTTCTGTATGTTTCCCCCAGGGCACTGAATAGATTCTTTCTGAGTTATAGCGGCACATACCGTTATAGCCCAGGCGATTCAGGGAGTAAAACAAAGCCGCTCTTTGAAGCGGTTGACCAGAAATACAGGTTTTGTTGAAACGGTCCCTCATCTCATAGTAGTCCTTTTCGACAAAGGTTTTATCCGCTAGGTTTTGGACCTGATTTATAAAGTTAGTTTTCTGTCTTTGAATAGTCCTGTATAGGTTGATCAAGTCTGGATTGCTATCTGCAAGCAATGCATTTTGTGCAAACATGTTCAGAAAAACGGCACCACCGCCTATAAAGGGTTCTACCCACCGGCAACTATGATCGTGTGGGTAGTGATGGCTGATGAAAGGCATCAGTTTCGTTTTTCCACCAGCCCATTTGATTATCGGCATGTGTCTGAGATGTCGAGTCAAAGTGTCTATACCTGAGAGAGAAATTTAGGTGCTGGTATCGTACCTAACCACGGGCTTTAACTAATAACTTAGGGAGCAAAAAAAAGTTGTTTAAGACGCACAGTTTTGACTTTCAGCATTGCGGATTTATAAGATTTTTCCTCACTGATACCTGAACTTTATGTTTTGGATTTATGTCTTTGTTTATGAAGCGATTTTGATGCCATCACAAGAAATGGGGAGCCCTCTTTTTTTGTGAAAAATCAGAATAGGCTCAAAAAGTACCTTTTTTGCGAAAAATTATGGATTTTTTTTTCGGTAGTATCCCCGCTACGCAGAAAGTAAGCAGAAAAATGTAACGGAGCCCCTATGAGTGTTTTACTGACAGAACCTACACAGCAAGCTAATGACAAGGTCTTTAAAACGGCCCATGTTGCCTTTTCAGTAGTTACTGGCACAGGTCGTTACGTCACTGGGCTTAAACAGTTCCGTGATGCAAACCCTGAACTTTGTACTGAAGTAAGTGACCAGAAAGCATGGGCTATCCACCCTTCAGTAATTCAGGTCACGCCAGGCTTCAACTCCCGCGAAATGGGAATGGGTGACGATTACTATAAGCTCCCTGAGGTTGAAGAACACATCTACAACATCAAGAATGCCTACATTCGAGGTGACTATGTAGACCCTATCCGAGTACGTGTCATTGATGGGGTACCTTTTGTTCGCCAGGGGCACTGCCGTTTAAAAGCCGCAATGATGGCATGTGATGAAGATCATGACATCACAATCCTTTGCGTTGAGATTAAAGAAGATGAAATTGGCTGTGAGCTCGCGACCATTGATGGTAACCGTGGTCTTGCGCTTTCTCCTGTTGCGCTTGGCGAGTCCTATCGTCGCCTACATTCTCTTGCTGGCTGGTCACTCGAACGAATTGCTCAACGTGAAAATAAAAGCCCGACGACCATCAGTTCTCTTATCCGCCTGACAACCTGTTCTGTTGTTATCAAGAAATGGATTCATGCTGACGCTATTTCGTATGTTAACGTGCTTTCACTGATCGATGAGCTCGGTGAAACAGAAGCAATTTCACGTATCAAGAAGATGATCGCGGAACTTGAGCAGGCCGATGCGAATGGCATCACGGTGAAAAAAACCCAACATGGTCAGGTACGAGTCAGACCTTCAGACTTCAAGCCAGCACGGATTCCGCCGGTTATTGCCACAAAAGCCGTAGAAGGCGTCAAACTCATCACCACCAGCTTATTACAGAAACTGGGGGATATTGAATTGCCGGAGATGACAGATTCAAGTGCTGACGAAGAAATCAACATTACGTTGAACCGCAGTACTCTGGAGATGCTGAGAAATCTTTCAAAAGAGATCACAGAATCAGAGAACAAGCAGCTTCGCCGTGCGGAGAATCGTCAGGCAAAACTTAATGGTGAGAAGCCAAAATACCCACGTAAAAAAAATGCTAAGAAGGCAGGGGAAGAGACCGATCAGGATACTGACCCACAGCCGGACGCAGAATAATTTACTTTTGGCAAAGTGTTGGTTTTGTCAGAGTCATTAAGGATTCAGGCTTTTTGCCCGCCTTTTTTAAACCTCCATGTATCGTTCTTGCCCCGTTTATGCGGGGCTTTTTTTTTGCTTCTTTCTATGAGTTGACATCTTTAAGTTTTATTCAGAGACATAAAAAACTTTTTCGTGTCACTGAACCTATTAGGTTACAGAGCGACGTTGCTATCCTGGTAAAAGTTTTTTCTAAAGGACCGGTAAAATGTCATCTCTTGATTCTGAAGCTAAACCCGATAATGCAGGTCACAGCGTACTGGCTTTAACAACCTCTCATAGCCTGGTGGTTAGCTCTTCTGAAACATTTCTTCCAGATATGCGCAAAGAGCTCGGCATTATCGCGGATCTTGTTGAGTCCTATAATGATGAACTCTGCTTGTTGAAACACATGGCTGTCCAGTTCAAAACCCACAATCACCAGAAACTTTATTCTTATCTCTCAGGCTACAACCACAGTATCTCTGAAGCGGATGCCTTGTTCGCGGAAAACGCTCTGAGATCTGAATACTGGAAACGCGTTATGGCACTCACTGATGTTTTGCCTATCATGTCGGATGCCAAACGTAACGAATGGGATAAGCAGTTTACGGCCGACCGCTATATTATGCCGCCTCAGGTGATCCCTGATTTCACAGCTGACGCTGTAGTAGGCACAGTCGTTGCTTTGCTTAATGACCGCAATCAATTTATTAAAGAAAGGGTTTACGACGTCTTCCAGTCTCTGAGCCGCAGTCATAAGACAAACAAAGCTTTTGGGTTCTCCACCCGCATGATCACTACCGGAGTTTGCGAGCCGTCTAAATACCCCTGGCAGAAATTAAGGGTGGATTTTAAAGAGTCTGGCATTTCACCACTGAGCGAGCTCCGCGTTATATGCGCATTCTTCCGTGGCGAACAGGTGAAGGCGATCCATAACACCAAATCATTGGTTGAGGCGTTGGTCGAACATGAGGGGTTCAGAAAATGGATCTGCATCGATGGCAACAGTATTCGTTTCAGGGTTTACAAAAATGGATCAATGCATATTGACGTCCACCCTGATATCGCCGAGCGGCTTAACAATATTTTATCAGCTATCGTACCGCTGGCATTACCTGCCGACCGCATGGCTCATAGCAAGAAATCTTTGGAGGCATTCCCTGTACTTAAGCAGTGCATCGACTTTGATACCCGGATGCAGCTTTCTGAACTAATGTTTAAAAATGACGGGGACAATAAATGGAGTTGCTGGACATCTTTAGGGTCTCTCGCCGAACGCAAATCTTCGAGTGTTGCCGCTGACACCCTTCGGTTCTTAGGGGCAACAGTAACAAAATACGATGTGACATTTTCCTATGATCCGTGTGAGGTTATTCGTTACATCGGCCAGATAGGGGAGATGCCTGATATTGTATCGCATCAGTTTTACCCTTCATCTTGCCGAATCAGCGAATATGTATATTCCCTGCTCGGTGCAGGGGAAGGGGATACCCTCCTGGAGCCTAATATTGGCCATGCGGATTTGCTTAAATCATTCCCTGCCGGTGTGATCGTTACTGGCATCGAGCTTGATACTTTGAATTGCCTTATCTCCCGGGCTAAGGGATACGATACGACAGAAGCTGACTTCCTCACATGGTCTAAGTCTAATCAACAGAAGAAGTTTGATTATGTCGTGATGAACCCACCTTTTGCCGATAACCGGGCCAGGCTGCATCTCCAGGCAGCTGCATCTCATCTCGCAGCCGGGGGATCTCTAGCAGCCGTTCTTCCATTATCTCTTCAGGGGCTCGATAACCTTCTGGGGGAAGAATTCCGGACGGAATGGATGGACGTTTTTGAGAACGAGTTTGAAAACACGACCGTTTCGGTTCGCATCCTGTACGCCGAACGTATTCAACAAGAGGAAGTCCTATGAGCAACCAACCCACCAGCCTGCCAGAAGAAGATATTGAGTTTGTTATGGATACCTTTCAGAGGAGCATGGGTAAATCCAAACCTGTCAGGGATACTCAAATAGAGGGCGAGAAACCGCAAAGTAAAGAGTCCGCAAACTCAACTGAAAACCCCGGTTATGAAGAATTCTTTTAATTACGCTCATGATATCCTGGTGCAGTTATTTAGAATGATATTTGAGGGATGGGGGACATTGTGATTAAAAGGCGTAACATTCGACGATCAGTTTATGGATTGCTTATTGTTCTTATCGCCGGAAATGTGTGGTTAGGCCTTAGAGCTGATAAAATTCATAAAGTGCGTTATCAGGATTTCTGGTCACCGGCAACTGTGATTAAAGTAACTGTAATGCCTTCAACGAATGAAATCCAGCTCAGTGGTAAAATCCCTAAATCGGTAAGAGTTTCAAACAATTATGTTGAGTACTCGTTACCGGGCACACTCTCGGACAAGACCATTTACCGAAGCGTGTTAGAAGATGAGATGCTCACTTTGCTTAATGCTGGAGGTCAACTTGAAGTTAAATACACTCTGGACAAGCAGACAAATCGAACTAAGGTATGCACTAAGTGCTTACGGGTGATTAAAGATATTAACCATCAATATTCAGCCACTGAGGTAAAGCATGGGCAGTCCTAAATTTGAAATTGCTGAGCAAATTAAAATGTGGATCGTTGTTTATCTAGTTTGCTTTTTAGCACTTTACTGTGTGTTAAGCGCTCTACATGCGCTTTATGATCCGCTAAATTTACCTGCCCTGACGTGGCCTATCAGCTGGTTCGTGGTGCCTGAAATGACAAGTTTTGGCAGTGCATTATTAGCTTTTGTCCTAACGCCAGGCCTTTGCTCTATAATTGCTGTTTTATTCGGTAAGTCTACCTTTAAAAAAGCTAAAACAAAAATATAGAGTTAATTAGATTGGTGGCTCAGGTTTATAAAACCTCTCACTAGAGAGGTTTATTTATTATTTTTGACTGAGATTAACAGCGTTTTCCATAAATGTATCAATAACAACCGTAAGAGACTGGCTGGTACCATGGCTATACTCAGGCCAAGGTAAAAAAGGATATGAAGAATACGCCATCAACATGATACTGGTTGGGCAACGCCAGTCCGTTGGAACACCTTTACTGTAATGGACAATCATAGCCGGGCGACTACAATCAATATCTCCAGCGTTTTTATCGAGTACGAAAGTAGCCAGAACGCCGGTGTCCTTCTGGGATACGAAAACAAGGCTGTCAGTAAAAATAAAGGCCATTAAGGAAGAGGCCAGGAAAGCGCCAGTAAATAAGGACTTCTTCTCTTTCCAAACGCGTCGAGCATATAACCCCATTAGCGCTACCGCTGAAACCATTCCGGACCACTGAGCACCCAAAGAAAAATCTGTTACTGTTTTAGATGTCATACTTTCATTAATAGTAATCATTGCGACAATGAATGGTGATGCAATTCCAAGTGTTGCTAGGACTATCAGCGATATTTCAGACCGGTTTTCTTTAGCGGATCCTTTACTTATTGCAGACATTGCTCTGAACATAACGAATGTACTGTTGAGCATCAGAAAACAGCATAAGAGCATGTATAACATTGGGTTTCCTCAACCTAGAAGTGATGGTTACCCTGTTATTTTACATAAATTTGACTCAACAGATGCTTTTAAAATCTCGCTTCCTTGAATTTAAAAACATATCAGCACAATTGGCAAACATAAAGGAGCAGCGTCTATCAAAAGTTACTTTTATGATTGGTTGAATACTCATTTTGAAGGCTAAAATCCAAAAAAGTGGGTACAAAAAGTTACTTTTGCGTCATCCAGATGCACTGCCGCCATTTTGCATTCTGTACGTTGGTTGCTTTCTCACTTGATGTCTCTTTTAACAGGCAAATTATCACTTTATCCGACCGGACCTTGTAGGCTGAATCCGTAGAATAAGGCTATAACCTATTCCCGGAGCATCATATGCGTAAAACTCTAATTGGCTGCATGGTTGCAACTGCCCTTGCTACTGTATCTTCGGCACATGCTCAGGTATTTAGCTACTCATTTACAGATACCAATAAGGCTGTTCGGAATATTAAGCCTGCAACACAAACATATCTTAATCCCGCTGGTGTTTTGACTCTGAACTTGATATCGGGTCTTGATCGGTACGAGCGAGTGACGGTCACACGAGACAGCGATAAAAAGGTTATGTATTCCTCCGTCTCGACCAAAACGAGCGTTGCAGATCGTATCGTTGCTGCCGATGGAACAGAATACTATGGAAAGGATATGGTTCTACCGGCGCTCGGAGAAGGGACCTTTACTGTAGTCAATGAAACTCTGGATATTCGCCAGACTGTAGTGAGCACATCTACTTATCATTTCATCGTTGATACAACTCCTCCACGCTATAAGAGTATTTATCCGAGTCAAAACGCAGGTTACGACATGGTACTTTCTGGGCCACTTTGGGAGTTGGGCCGAGGCGGTAGTGGCCAGTTTTCTATATTTGCAGACGGTATTGAGGATGCTAGTGGAATTGCCAAGATCCGTCTTGTCATTAAACGAAGTAATGGTTCTGTGGTCTCCGACAATAACCTGAGTTATGACACAGCCAATAAACGTGCGTTCTATCCGTGGATTAAAGATATGAACACCCAGGCTGGCATGCCCTCAAGTGATCTTGATGAAGAATTCACCTTCAATTTCATCGTTACGGACCTGGCAGGAAATACGCTTAACATTCCTCCCCAGCGGTTTTTATATGACGATCAAATGGGAGAATTTACGCCATTTGCAGTTCATGACTCACGTGTAAGCACCAGTGTTGTACCCGGCATTTCTTCGGGATACGTCCCGTTTAAACGAGGCCTTACAGTGCTGGAAAACCCCTACAAGTTGGTTATACGTATCCCAAGAACTAACTGGAAGCCATATCGAAATGGTGGCATGAGCATTACCAATAACTATGGCGGAGTACAGGTCCTTTCCGAAGATGCCACCTATGTCTACGTGGAAGTTAAGCTGCCACAGGGTGCCTTAGATGGAAACTACTATAGACCTGTGAATACATATCAATGGTCTGGAGGAGATCTTGGTCAGTATGCCAGCTGGCTCAACTGGGATCCTGCCTCTGTAAAGAGTCCGGCTTGGGGAAGTTCACCCATAGAACGACAAAAGGCTGATGGAACATGGTTCAACAGCGTAAACTGGAACCTGTTCAAGGCATCTGATATGCCTATAAAACTTACTAATATCCGGTTCAATGTACAGGCTAGGCCATATGATCAAAAAATCACTGGCGGAGCAACATGCAGTATTCCAGCTGGCTCAACAACCTGTACCGTCTCTTTGCCCCAGGATATTATAAATGGCACTACCGGCTATCTTCATAGTGGCTATGAAGTAAGGTCAACCACCGAAGCAACCTTCTTTGCCCCTATATGGGAGAATATAGCCTGGCATACACTGGGTCCCTCCGTCACTGGATTTGATTACATTGAAACCACCAACATTCTCCAGGTTTACGTGAATCAACCTGGAGATGGTTCATATTTCGACCATGTTTATGTAAATCGAGTTTGGTTGTCAGATAAAAACCGTAACAACGCAGAAATAAGCGTAACCGGCAAACAAACAGGTAGAAATATGGCGTCTGGGAACTACACGTATGAGTTCAACATGAAAGAGGTACCAGAAGGCAGTTATAACGTGGTAATTAATGCCCAAGATACATTCAACAATACCGGTAACCTCCCTTATCAAACTGTTGTCGTTGATAATACAGCACCATCTGTAAGTATTAGCTACGAAGGAAAACCGATCAGCAAAAACGTAACAGTATATGGGCTGGAGAACGTCCGTATACAGCTCACCGATGCTCTAACTAAACCATCCTTAAGCCGTATGACTCTTCGCGGTGGCCCTGTTTCTGATGCGGTGGAATTGTCTTGGGTGAATCTGGGAAACAACCTGTATGCACCTAATTATCCCAAGATCTTTCCGTCTCTTAATGAAGGCGAAACATACACTCTCACAGTTCAGGCCAAAGATGAGATGAACAACGTTAAAGAAAGCTCAGTCGAATTTAACTACCTTCCAAACAATCTCGTCAGGCTAGAGAATCTGAAAACCTTAGCTGTCAATGCTTCTCTCAAAACATCTGACAATACTCCTCTGGCTGTTCTGTATGCCAGCCAGCTGCGTAAAAAGGATGGTTCAATCGCTACAGGGCTTCAGGACGCAGTGCTTACTGTCCGTAAGGACGCTGCATTCGGCGTGACTGTAAATGGTGTTTCTGCGATGCCAGGTGAAAGCAAAGAGCTTCAACTGGATTTGGGGCTCGGGGACAGCCGTAGCTTTCCTATTTTCCCTGCTGTATCCGGCCTTACAGGCAGATCTGAGTTCATGATTAACATTGAAGAATTAAAATAAAGCAGGGCTGTTTTGCTGAAGCACAACGGCCGTCTTCTGATGCGCCGTAGCCCATGTTGTTGCAAATCAGTCCGACGTTCATTGCGTAAGTAACGCTTACTGCGGACCATGGTAGTGATTAGACTCACTACCATGGTCATTTCACCACATATCTTCTCTGCATTGCTCTTGTTGGGCAGACTAGTAACTCGTCACTAAATTGCAGCTTTTGTCTTGCTAAGTCGCTGGTATAACTGCACTACGAAATCGTCAAAAGATTTTATCCCTCATGTAGATCCAATAAATGATCCCAAAGGTGCCAGAGAGTACAAAGAAGATCCCGGTACGCTGTAGGCCGCATGGTTACTGGGCTGGAGCATTGTCACTGACAACAGTAGCGACATAAGTGACAACGGGAGTGACTTAAAAGACAATGGTAGAGACTATTTCGACGTTGGTAATGATTTTAAGTGACAATGGTAGTGAGGTTAGACTTAAACTTCCACTGTAAGGTAAGGTGACTCGCATTATTTAAATAAATTATTACTTTCAATTACTTGCGACACGAGTCTGCATGTATGCTTCTATTTCTCAAAAATTTATCCACCGAAAATGCCTGTGGCTGTGATTTAGCTTTGACGACAGTTTTTATCAGGGAGGCAAGTTGAGACCTGTATAAGAACTAAGCATTTATTTATCCCCATTTTCCACAAGGTAGTTCCAATAATTAGTACCTTAGTGTTCCTGATAGATCAAAAGAGATCCCCGCTGCCTCCAGGCCAGACGGCACAAGGCCTGAGACGTGATCAGTGACAACAGTAGTGATTATTTTGACATTGGTAGTGATTATTATAACGTTGGTAATGAGTTTTTTGACATCAGTAGTGATCAGAGCGACAATAGTAGTGACTTTTCATTAGATCTTTTTAACTTGATCTGATCCGTTGTTGATAAGAGTTGCAGGTCATTGTATGCAAAGAGTTTTTGCCAAGTTTTAATGAGTGGAGTCGTTTTTTTAGGTAGAACTTATGCACAGATATGGATCATCACAATGATCCATCCAGTGACATAGAGTTCGCTGGGGCTTACTATTCACCAATCTGTTTACACATTCAGTGATAACTTATTATGACTAAAGAGAAAGATACTGAGCAGCAGGACCTGGTCACCAGGGCTTTCTCTGTTAGAGAGAAAGAATCAGGTAAAGACATCATTTTGCGTCCTAACAGCAACCGTACGGTGCAGTCTATTGCTTTGATGCGGCTCGGGCTGTTCGTCCCATCACCAAAGAGTGTGGGGCGTCAAAATCGGGAATATAAAACGGTTGGCTTTGACGCAACGAAAGAGTTACAGACGCTCTCTTTAATGGAGAGCGAGGGGTTCACCAATATTTCAATTGTCGGTGAGCGTCTTGATATGTCAGTAGATTTTAAGACGTGGATGGGCATCATTCGAACCTATGCCAATCATCCGATTAACAATGACACGATAAGCTTAAAATTCACTGAATTCCTCAAGCTATGTACGCCTGAAAATTATCGCTCATCTACAGCGTCCAGAAAACGTATAGACGCCTCCTTACGCAGGTTAGCATCCGTTACCTTGTCGTTCACCAGTAATAACTCGTCCAAAGTCTATACAACGCATCTGGTACAGTCTGCCCTGTTAGACCCGGAATCAGATCAGGTTGTCCTTCAGGTTGATCCTAAGATTTTCGAGCTCTATCAATACGATCATAAGGTTTTGATGCAGCTGAAGGCAATTAAGGAGTTGGCCAAGAAGGAAAGCGCCCAGGCTCTCTATACGTTCATAGAGTCATTACCGCCAAATCCTATACCGATATCCCTTACTCGGCTGAAAAATCGTCTGAACCTCAAAACACGAGCAAATAGTCAGAATGCTACCGTGAGAAAGGCTCTTGAAGAGTTGGCATCGATAGGATACCTCCAGTACACCGAAATTAAGAAAGACGGAAAAGTATACTTCCAGATTCATAAGCGGGATCCCGATCTGAATTTGAACAATACTCAGCCTCCTTTAGAAGTGGTTGAAGATGAAGAAGAGAACTCAGGGTCTTCTGTTTTAGAAGGTGAGTTATGCCCACCAGCTGACCCGATAGACGGCGATGATGTTCTTACCGTCCATGATTTAACCGCTGAAGAACTGCGCTATATTCGTAGTCTTCGAAGCCAGAAAAAGAACAGCAACGCCAGCTAAAGTTAACCCGGCGGTTCAGGCTCCGGGTGCTAAATTACTTCTTCGATTTTCGTTAGTCCCAGCCCGCTCTTTCACGTCAACGGTAATGAGTCAAAAGTCATTACCGTTGTCATTGTTCTCTACCACCCTATGTAGATCGAGATTGCGAATTCAACGCTTTCTCCTGAGTCACCTGTTAACACCCGGTTTCTACGCTTTACTTCATTGGCCAGTACATCCAACGGAAAATATCGTAACGGGGTGACAATGGCAGTGAGTTGACCCACTCACTACCATCGACATTCAAATCCCGGCTTCTCTGGTAGCTATAGTGACAATGGTAATGATGTGTACCTTACTGGCATTGTCATTGTCCTCCGAGTGTGCGTTCAGCTTTGGGAGGACACCGGAACTTAATGCGGCGAGTCACGGCCATTGTGAATCTCGATTGGATTGGCGAATACGGCTTCCGGTTGGGCCAGATGTCAATGGTTATGCTTCATCCAGCTCATTACTGTAGTCATTGCCGTTCAGCTGAGCTGATGCTCCTCTCATTCTATGTGGCGACAACGGTAGTGAGCCCAGAAAGTGACTACCGTTGTCATGGCCGTCCAGTAGAGCGGGTCAACCTCTTAAATCACAGGGTGACAACGGTATTGAGCCCAGAAAGTCACTACCGTTGTCATGGACGTCTGGTTAAGCGGATCTACCTCTCAATTCACAGGGTGACAATGGTAGTGAGCCCAGCAAGTCACTACCGTTGTCATAGTCGTCCCGTTGAGCAGATCAACCTCTTAACTTACAGGATGACAACGGTAGTGAGCCTATTAAGTCATTACCGTTGTCATTGCCATCCAGAAGAGCGGATGATCCTCTCAATTCATACGGCGACAATGGCACTGAGCCCAGCAAGTCACTTCCGTTGTCATAGCCTTCCAGAAGAGCAGATGAGCCTCTTAATTAACAGGGTGACAACGGTAGTGAGCTCATTAAGTCATTACTATTGTCATGGCCGTACAGCTGAGCTGATCATCCTCTCAATTCACACGCCGACAATGGTAGTGAGCTATTAAAGTCACTACCATTGTCATAGACGTCCAGTTAAGTGGACCATCCTCTCAATACACACGGTGACAACGGTAGTGAGCCATTAGAATCACTACCGTTGTCATTGCTTTTCAGGTGCACTGATAAGGCTCTCAATAGACACGACGACAATGGCAGTGAGCAATTAGAGTCACTTCCGTTGTCATTGCTTTCAGCTGAGCTGATAAGGTACGTCATTTACACGATGACAATGGCAGTGAGCCAATCGAGTCACTACCGTTGTTAATGCCGACCAACCGAGGGAAGGGTCCGCTCAAAGAACTGAGTGACAACAGTAGTGAGATCATCCAATCACTACCATTGTCAGCTTAAACCTGTAGGACGAAGAGGCTTGTCCGATAAAATGACGACAATGGAAATGAGCCTATCCATCACTACCACTGTCATTAAAGTCCAGCGGTTCAACGTTAATCAGTAGCTCCGGATGACAATGGTTGTGAGTCAGGCAATTCCCAAGCATTAAGTGACAGCAGCGTAACACCTCTAAGCTCACTCCTGTTGTCAGGGGTTAGGGTATTGAGTCTCTACCGTCGTCAGTGTTTCTGAGACACCAGTATTGCAGATCACTACAATTGTCACTTAAGTATCGACGGGGGAATAGATGCAAGTGACTGGCTAACCAGTACCAGTTTAGATTCAAAACGATCCCATCTTTGTGGATGCACTTGAGTAAGCTCGTATGACGATATGTCAGAGAAGTGACAACGGGAGTGAGTTGCCGGACTCACTACCGTTGTCATCCCCGGTTGAAGGAAGAGGATCCCCGGGGCTGTATATTTACCGGGTATCCTTACTCAAGGGTTTCGACACTCACTCCCATTGTCGTAATCAACGAGTGTGCATTGTCTTTTAAAAGCATCGCTGGAAACGTACGATTAAAGTAACTTTTCTTTCGGTTCTTCCTTGCGAATCTCTGAAGACGTACTGGCTGATCGGAGTCAAGGAGGGCAGTAAAATTGAAGCCGTCAGTTTTACTGTCGGCTCCGGGTAGTTACTTCAACTCGTCGATCTGAATCATGAATTCTGAGGTGCCAACTTTCCCATTTTCGGAAGGATAAACGGGTAACAGAAGATTATCCCCCTGGCCCATATCTATTTGCACCTCAACTGACTCACCTGGAGCCGCCTGTGCCCCGTTAAATTTAATACCGAAGGCTGCATCCTTCCGCACAGTCAGCGTTGCGTTCTGGACCCCTTTAGCAATTTCTCCATTTGTCTTACGCAGAACGTTAGTGGACAGGTACGCAAGGGGTACGCCATCTGTCGTTTTGAGAGGCGAACTGACCGATAATGTGCGTAGATTATGTAACTGCACAAGGTTATTCGGTAGATAACTGAACTTCTGAGTATAGGTTTTGGTATTCGACTGACTATCGGCAACTGTTACGCTAATTGAATAATTTTCAGATGGTTCGAAATTTGGGAACAGCCTCGGATACTCAGGCATGTATGTATCTTTGCCTGCCGGTGACCACGTAAGCTCAACGTTATCAGCTGTGGGGCCACCTACGAGCTGAAGACGGGTTATCCTCGGGGTTGTCAGATTATCTGCCAGAGCGATCCTGAGGTTCTCCAGGCCGTACACTACCGTATCGTCTTTTACCGGCTTTCCGTCGAATGTTATGGCCACTGTCGGAGGAGTGTTATCCAGAGCAATTTCTCCGAAAGTTTTATTGGTCTGGTTCTGGAAGAAGTCCCTGATGTTGACCTCAACGTTGTATTTTCCTTCAGACTGACGGGATAAATCATAAGCAATCGTGTAGTTACCTGAGATACGAGATTTGATTACGCCTGTGGGTGACATCCGGGTACCGGTGTTCTTATCGGAAAGATAAAATTCCCTCAATGAGACCGAGTCGAACCAGTTACCATCGCCTTCAAGTGACGCCAGTACATCCAGCTGCTTGTTAGTCTCGTCATATGATATCGAGTTTATTACCGGCAGTTGTTTATTGTTCCAGCGTGTCATAATCCATTGCTCAGACCGCAAAATGGGATTGCTGATGCTGCGAACGAAGTAAAGGATCCTATTGTAGCCCTGGGTACCCAAGGCCATATCAAACGTCTCAGGCGCTTCACACGAGGTTTTTCCTGCCGGAATGGTGCAGGTCGCCTTACCGCCGATCTCTTGTGCAAAGGGCCGGGCTTCAACGTTAAAACGAAGTCGGGAAATTTTAATTGGCAGTCGTGATGAAGCCACACTCTCAAAATCCTTCCACTTAACCCAGTTCCCCTTATCATCGAGGAAATCTACCCAGGTACCCGCAAATGCAGGCGTTTGGTTTGCAGATGGGTTTAGAACGAGGCTGTATGACGGATAATACCCTCCCCACTGGCCAAAGTTCGCCATACGAGCCATATCCCCATTAATTGAGCCATAGGGAAGAGTCATTTCAACATAAGCATAAGTGCTGTCTACAGCTATCTCTTTGGGGGCGGAATATTGATTGATGAACTGAAGCCCACCTTCTGAATAAGCACGGTAGTTAGATTTTGGGATCCGGTAGACTAATCGAATAGGGTTTTCGTTAACGACCATACCGGCTTTGTAAGCCGGATAATTAGAAACCCCGGGTACGACGCTGGAAGACGTATTTGGATCATGAACGGCCCACAGTGTCATCTCACCCAGCGTGTTGTCGTAGCGAAATTTTTGAGTTGGCAGCGTTCGGCTATTACCTGCGTTATCGAAGATAACAACTTTTGCAGTAAAGTCTTCATCCAGGTTGCTGTCTGGTATTCCGGTTCCCTTAACTGAATTCTTAGAGTAAGTGTGGTACATCTTTTGGCCGGATACGTCATACTGCATCTGTGTAGTGCTGTAGAGGCTACCGTCCTGCCTGTAAATATATATTAGGCCCTTATCAATACCATTTGCATCACTTACGCCCGAAGAGGTGAAGTCATACTGCCCCGTTGCCTCTAATCCAAGCTTCCACACGTCACCAGCGGTAGAGCCAGAACCAGTATTAGCGGTAAGAGCATTTGCCGCTGGAGGGGTGACATCAATTAGCCAGTTATAGTTATAGGTCGCTACAGGCTTCTGATTGAGATCTAACACGTTTATCTGAACGACAAATTTGCCTTCACCCAAAGCAGGCAAAGTTACTTTTTTGCCGTAGAACTCACTACCGTCAGCAGCTGTTAGTCGGTCTGATACACCCGTCCGTGTAGTCGTAGTATTAAGAATGACAGTTCCAGTGTCTTTCGTGACTTTGACATTAACGAAACGATCAAGACCTGAAATAAGTGTCAAAGTTACCGGTGATGCCGGATTAAGCATAAGACGAGAAGACGGGGCGTGGATCTCAATACCGTTCGTGTCTTTAAAGGCCGATTCATATATCTGAGCTGGGGCCTGAACAGACATACCGAGTCCGGCTACAGCAGTAATAAAAGCGAGATGTTTCATTCTTATTCCCCTTTAGGTTTGGTGTTATTTTAAGCTTTTCCTAAAGGTCACTATGTTCGTAAAAGTATAAAAAACTTCTCCATATGGTGCTCGAAATTACAAATCTATAATTTGCCTTTCGACAAACCTTATTGTGCGTTCAGGACGGAAATCTTTCTTTTTGGAATTACATCTGACATTTCTGTGGTGTCCAAACTGGCAACGATTGCAAAACTTATAACATTAGCCTGAAACTATCGGCATCCACATATCGCATTAAGTGATGCTTTTACTTTGT
Source organism: Enterobacter sp. PP-008-ECC_S150 (assembly GCF_045257065.1). NCBI lineage: Bacteria > Pseudomonadati > Pseudomonadota > Gammaproteobacteria > Enterobacterales > Enterobacteriaceae > Enterobacter > Enterobacter sp. PP-008-ECC_S150. Next base: position 41,780 of record NZ_JBJHHG010000023.1, read on the forward strand.
GTAAAAAAGAATCAGGATAAATTAGGTATGTCAGATATAAATGCGTTAACGGACGGCATATATGAATCAAAACCTGGCGGCATTACGCCACCAGTCGAGAGGGGAGTGAACCTCAGTCAGTACGTCTACCTTCGTTCCGCAAGGCGCTTCTTGTTGTGAATTACAAACTGCCCTGGCGAGAACTGCATCATTTCACCCCTAGCAACACACGTGCCTCTTCAACGGTTTGCCAAGAAGGCATTGCTACGCCAGATTGAGTGCCGTTGCCCCTGCGCTCACCTGTGTCACATTCTACATAAAGACGCATCAGCATCGCTTCTGTTTCAGCGGCCCGGCTATTATCCATTACCAGTTCTGCTGCGCGTCGTAGCTGTTCTGGAATGTCATTCCACATTCCCGCACCACTTCTGTCTTTGTTAGTGAGCAAGTCTTCAATAGCAGATGAAGCCATGTTAAGCAGGTCAGCCGAAACTAAAGGCATCGGCGGGGCGGTATAGAGGATTCGACGTCTTCCGCGTCTGTCTGGATCGTATTTATCATAAAAAGCTTTGTTCACATCTTCCCAGTGCCACTGAAGTTGCCCGGTTGCGTCATGGTGGCAAAACTCGCACTGATAAACAGGCGCAATCGACATAACTGCCTTTCCAATACGTGCCAGTACAGCAACTTCGTCAGCTCTGAGACTCATTGCTTCGCTTGGGTTACTACCCTCGGCAAATTCCAAAATTTGTTCAATACGTTCTGGTGTGAAAGTGGTCATAGGCTTTGAAAACATATTTTTCCAGTTGTGCTTACCATATCATCAGGCATTAGGAGCGTTAGCGAATAATTAACAGGTCAGGACCAAAACTAAATCCTTCCCCCATACGGTCTTCATGACGGGAGACATATGCCTTACCGTATTTCTCCAGATCCTGTAAGCGATCTTTTGCCAGATTCCACGAGTATTCCTGGCCCCACACGGGTCCGTCACGCCCGTCAAAGCGGTCAGGTTTACAATTTGCTTTCAGAAGAGCGTAGACATGCTCCACCGTGGGTAGCTGCAAAGCACTATTAGCCTGAGAAACGGCAGTATGCGTCATTTCTGTTCACTCTTTATTGATTTAGTCAGTTAAGCCGGTCAGGTAACTTTAACCGGCTACTCGTATTAAGATTTCTTTCCGGTTGCTTGTCAGTTAGCGGCGAAGATCAATTTCAAGGCGGGCTGTTTTGACCTTTGTTCCGGACTCCCTAAATGTATCATCCGGAAGAGGCGAAATTTGTCCGCCAAGTTGTTTGACTCGCTCCCTGAGCGCTTTTGTCAGTGTGTCTTCCCGGAACAATACCCCAGCTGACAGAATGGCCTGTAAGCGACCTCGCTTAGCGAGCATTGCGATGGCATGCATGACTTGTTTAACGTCAGAGCGTTTAAGGAATGGTGGATTCATAACGATAACATCAAAAGTTTCATCGGGCTGGTACCCAAGAAAGTCGGTATGCACCAGCTCGACTCCTGTGCTAAGGACACTATCGTTCTTCACTGCAAGGAATCGCTCATCGTTCAATTCGATCCCGGTAATCAATGCATCCGGAGCCGCCAGTTTTAAGGCTTTCAGAATGCGGCCATCACCAAACTCTGGCTCCAGTACACGCTCCCCGGCAGCTGGTTCAGCGCGTAGAACCATATCTGTGACTAAATTCTCAGGTGTAGGGAAGAAATTGAACAGATCTCGTGGGATGTCAACCGAACCTGTCAGAATGATTTGCTCGATACGCTCAGCTGCATCCGCCGTAAAAATATGTGCCTGCTCTTTTCGGTTCCATTTGCCACCGGCGGCTTCGAGCACTTTGTTTGTCTTAACATAAATGCTGCGGTCGAGCTGGTCGGCCAGGAAAAGAAAGTTCCCTTCAGCACGGCAGCGAGATAAGACGTTCAGAACTTCAGTTGAGATTTGCATTAAAACTCCATTAAGAGGATTTACCCGCCTGGCGGCAGCGGGTTGGTTACTTAAACGGGACAATTCAGATTTGGCCTTGGTTAGTCGGCAGACAACAGCAGGGATGGGCTGTTATAAGAGAAGCGGTCAACGGGAGCCTTATCAAATCGCTGACCGCTTGCATCAGGGGTCAGAACGAGTCCGTTATGGGCGCAATGAATGTGGAGCAACATATCCCCGCCGGTGTTGATGTGTAAGGCAGGCACACCCTGATCGATTTCGAACATGACACCAAAACAGGGGTTACCTTCCTTGTTAACAACTTCACAGTGGATGTTATGTTGGCCGGTAACGCTGACCTGATAGGCCTGACTGTCCTCTTCTGGCAGTGTTTCCTCCTCCAGGCGCCAGTCCTGAAGTGTGAGGCTAATTTCAGGGGTGTCATGCTCTTTCTGAAGAGCCTGGATACCTTTACGGAACAGCTGCATCATTTCAGGAGTAAGGCAGTCTTCCTCAGCTCCAAAATGTTCTTTCCAGCCTTCAGGATCTGCATACATCCAGACGTTTTTAGCGAGCGAAGGTAAGGAAGCATCAGGCTCTACAAGGAGGTGAGGGATGTTCTCTTTGATTCCGAGATAACGTACCGGCTGGCCATTAAGCGGTAACCCATCCGACACTGTAACTTCTGTTCCTGGCAAGACGACGCTGTTTACCAGACCTCCACAATGTTCGGCCACCACGCGGCCTAAATCTGCCATAAACATCCGATGCTTTTCTGGTGAGTCCAGCTCACCAAGGAGTTCAGGTTTAAGCAGTAAACCGGTAATAATCTCAGTCAGTTCACGAGGAGATACTAATTTATACATTTTGTTTTCCTTTTCTGTGTTGGCTTTATATTACCAATCCAGATGCACGAGCTAATAACCTCCAGACAACTTTTTCAAAAATTATTTACTTAAAGCAGGGTGCTAATATGCGCAAGAAATGAATTTAGGAAGGACGGCTTCAAATTTAACTTTTTGGTTTTTTATTTTAGACGGACTTTAAAATAGCATCGTTGATAAAATAATAAACATGGTTTGTTTTTTTGTTTGTATTGACAATCAAATGGGTATAAATTAATTTACTTACATGGCGTATATTTAACGCCACCGCCCCGGCGGCACCGGGCATAAAAGGAAAACCATTTTGAAACCGATGCTCAAAAAAGATTTTTTTTCAGCTATTGAAAACCTTCTCAAAGCTGGCTTTCAACCTCGCTTTTACACTGTTAACAGTGGCCGAATCGGTCTCATTACATTCACTGATAAAAATGGAACAAAACAGGTCGAACAGGTTTATTCCTGCACTTCTTTAGCCGCCAATACTTTTGGAAAGCGCTTCACCACTTGGTTAGAAGAAATTTTTCAAAAGCATAATGAAGAAAAAGTAGCTGATTCCGGGTTCGAGGTTGGTAGCCGTGTCTGGGATAAATTGATGTATACGTTGCGCACCATTTCAGAAATTCGTGCCGGGGGGGTGCTGGTGCTGGATAACGGTGCACAGCGTACACTGGATGAAGTGCAAAAAACGGCACCTGAAACAAACCAGGTGGAGCCAAAGGAAATCTCTTCACTTCAGGAGCTGCTGAACGCTTCCAAAAATCTGGAGCCGACTTCGCCTGAGCTAATTGCGGCTCTTAATGAGGCTCTGTCAACCGCCATAAAACGGTGAATGCAACGGCAGTCTGGCACATCAGGCCTTGTCAGAGATTAGGCCTGAAAAGCACTTACGTACCGATATAACACCTAATTCCCCTCTAAGGAGATTGCCCTAAATGGCGATGAATAAAAAAGAACAAGCCGCGTATGATGAGCTGGTGGCACAGGCCAGAATAAACCGCGCTTTACGCTGGTCTGACTATGGCGTTGAACGCGATATGCCCGTACCAGAGGTCTCGGGGGAATACCAAAACGGCTGGAGCTTCAACACCGCCACTGGCACTGTTTATCCGACATGGAGCGGAACTACGGTTCACGGCACACGGGAAGAGGGAGAGGTTGTCGATGCAACCTCCCGCCGCATGCGAGGCATGAATGGTAGCCAGAACGGCATACCACAATACAGCACCAAAGAACGCGCCCTGAAGGCATTACGCTGTTCGCTTGAAATCAAGTTTGCCATGCAGCTGGATGCCATAGATAAAGCTATCGCAAAAGAAATAGAGCTGTCCACCGCTCGCCGGGAGAGCGATACATCAGATGCCTAGCGGTAAACCATCAATTCAGGCCCGTGATCAGAGGGGCCTTAACGCCCTGAAAGAGGCGGTTCCAGCGACGGCACAACTACAGATGCGGGTTACCCCTGAACGTAAACTGCGTTACGTCAATCAGGCAAAGGCCGAAGGTCTGGGTCTAACAGACTGGGTCCAAAAGCATATGGATAACGTGTGTGATCTGGCAGGCCAGCCTGAAATAACCATGTACAAAGATGATGGAGAAACAAGTGGCCAAAAATAACAACAGTCTCAAACAGCATGTCTTCAATATGCTGTCGGCTGGCAGCGAACTTAAAGAAGTGAAGCGTTTTCTCACCAGCAAGCGAGTTAAAGCCCGCCTGGCAGTGTCAATGATCCACGAGCAGGCGATTGCTGTGCAGAACACTGAATACCAGAATTATCCGGCTTATAGCTAACTGGTAACAACAATTACAGAGAGATACTTAAAATGAGCGTAAACCCAGAATACACCAGGGTTCAGCATGTCCAGATTATTCGCGAGCGAGATGGGCAGAAGGAAGTTGTTCGAGTCTATGATGAAGATGGCGACGTGGTTCTGTGTTTACCTGCCTACATTCAGGATGAGGAAATAAATCTTATTCTGCGCCGGTTGAATGACGTATATTCAGTCGGATATCGTGTAGGTGATGCAGCCCGCCGCCGCGCCATCAAAAAAGCGCTGGGGGATGATGAGGAGTAAGGCCATTTTTACTGGCAAGATATCTGTATACCGGAGTCTTTAGAGTACGTTCTAATGGCTCCGGATTATTAATACTGTTTTACTCATGCAATAAAAAGCAAACCAAAATTCTTTCGCTAATTCATTTTTAAATGCTCAAATCATTAAATGTAAGGAGCGTTATTTATCAATAGGTATGGCGTTCTTAATGGCTATTAAGCTAGTTCTGCTTTCGCTTGCTTCTGGAAATTAGGGAAACCTAATTTTACCCTATCAAAAAGTAACTTTTCTGGTTTTGTTGCATTCACGTAAACAAAAAAAGTCCCGCCGGGCAGAAAAGAAAAACATCAAAAATAGCTATTTTCCCGAAAAGATCACGAACACTGAAAAAGTATCATGGGGAACCTGATCAGGAGACAACCCATGAAAATCAAACTAGCCCTGCTTATTGCATTTGCAGGTTTCAGCGCAGGAGCTTCCGCTGAAATCGCAGAATTCAGCTTTAAAGATACCCTGAACGTTAAAAAGACCGTATCGCCTGCATCCGTATGGATTAATCCGGTAACGAGCTTTGACGTTGCCGTTATTTCCGGTCTGGACCGTTATATTACGCTCAGTCTGCTGAAAAGTGACGGGAGCCTCATCTGGAGCACGAAAAGCAGCCTGGTTACCGTTGATGACCGTACCACATCTTCGACAGGCTTTGATTATTACGGCAAGACTCTGACCGTACCAGCGATGGGAGAAGATAGCTTCACCCTCAGAGAGGTGATTACCGACTTGCAAGGGAAGGAGGTCTCCCGGCAGGATTACCCGCTTGCAATTGACCGAACGCCTCCGGCAACGGGTACCATAAGTTATACGAGAAATGGGTGGAACTTTGGCAGCGAAGCGATCTTCACTTCAGTACCAGCCGGTATGCAGTACGCCAGCGTCCAGGCACTGGTCTTTAATGGACTGAGTGATAAAGGTTCCGGGCTTGCTAATGCTGAATATTTCATAACCGATGCCGCTGGAGTGGAGCGTAAAAAGCCAGCGGAAATTAATACAGTGGAAGGTAGCGTAACCGTTCAAGTCGCCGACGCAAGCAGCAATGCCCTGGCACCGGAAAACCGCTCTGAATATAAAGTGGGGATCTACCTTTATGACAAAGCGGGAAACAGGAGCGAACTAAGCCGCCGAAGCGTAATTGATCGGGTTAAGCCTGACGATATCATCCAGGTGCAGGACGCCACTACCGGATCATGGGTCTCCTATCAGTCTGGCATGACCGTCTTCCAGAACCCTATTTCCGTACGGGTATTAAGGAAGAAAAGTGACTTTACTGCTGTTAACGGTTCCAAATATGGCTGGGCGGACTCGAATTTCCAGACGTCCGATAGCACTTATAATATCTATACTTTCAAATACATATATCCAAATGTGGGGGATACTTATCATGAATTTCAGACTCTGGCGGGAGGAGTAAGACGAATTCATCATAACTCCCTCAACTTCACTCCAGCCCCGGCGATGGAAATAGCCCCGAAGATAGTGGCTAAAGAGATGTACCGGAGTGATACCAGTGAGTGGTTAACTCAGGCCTCAATCAGCGTTAAAACCGCCACCATTAGCCGCATAAAGGTAACCGCAGAACCCCGACCATACGTGCAAAAGTTCAGAACGGTAAAAAATGCAGCCTGGTTCTGCACTATTCCTGTCGGACAAAGTTCATGCGAGATGACGGTTAACTTCAACTACACCAGTGACAAAGGATTTGAGTATCTGCATCTTTACTCGGGAAAAGATGGTGACAGCATATTCGATGCGCTTGCTGGTAATTTTACGGTTATCTGGGATAACAACCCACCGGTGGTTAATGTCGCTCAGGTAAACAAGGCCTCCAAGACAATCACTATGACGGCCACCGATAATGATCGCGTCAACGCCTGGAACATCAGCTACTGGGATACCAAAGTTTTCGAAGCCACCCTTAAAAATGCCCGGGGGGAAACTTTCACCCTGAAGCCTGTGACTGTCAGTGAAAGCGATTATAAAACCAAAAACGCCACTTTCTCATACGCTGGTCTACCGGACGGGGATTATACGGTTGTTAGCGTGTCTGCCACGGATCTTGTTGGAAACACAGGAACCAAAACGCTTAATGCACCGCTGAAAATTGACTCAACGCTTCCGGTTATTGCGTTCAGCTTTAATGGCGCAGACGCAGAAGGAAAACTGGTTAAAGGGCTTGAGAACCTACGCATAAGCGTTACTGATGCCTCTGGGGATGCTTCCCTGATATCGCTTCAGCTCGCTGGTGGACCTAACTCTGAAAAGGTCACCCTTGCATTCACGCCGCTATCCAAGGATGTCTTTATTCCTGAATACCCCAGAATCTTCCCCAATACTGACGAATCGGGACAGATGTATCATCTGGAGGCTCTGGCTATTGACGAATCAGGTAACCGGACCACTAAAACGCTTAATTTTACCTACCAGCCAGCTAACCTGATTATGCTGGATAATCTCAAGACGCTGGCCACAGCCGTAGCACTGAAAGCAACGGACAACACGCCGCTGGCCATCATCCGAACCAGTGTGTTGCGTCGTCAGGACGGTTCTATCATTACCGGACAGTTAAACGGAACCCTGACTGTTCAGAAAAACGCCCAGTTCGGCGTTACGGTTGCCGGAGTTACGGTCCAGCCTGGTGAAACTAAATCGCTGTCACTGGATCTTGGTAATGGTGAAGAGCGCACATATCCCGTTACTCCCGCTGTAAGTGGTCAATCTGGCACGGCCACATTTGCTATAGAATTCCCTCAAACATAAACCCTACACAAGGGTACGGTAGTATGCCGTACCCTGTTACGCCATCCTCAATGTAAAATGTAGAGTTGAGCATGACTTAATTATTACTTTCTCATTAAGTGTCTCTTAAACTGCAAACGGGAAAGTAATATTCCCGAGACGGGAAGGACTCCTTCCTTTTGGTTATAATCTATGATGCTAAACTGTGTAATTACACCGGAACAATGTCCTCGTTTAAATCGCTGGCACCAGTACATGATTTATCCATGAATGCTTTTTGATGCAATTTTACTTCAGAATGCTCTTAATTTTTTAAACAAATTATATTTGAATCCTTCGTGTATAAATTTGCAGACCCTCTCTCAATGTTTTTTTAAAATATTTACTCTCAGGTTATTAGCCAGTAGATTCATTCTGTCATGATTACTCCAGAACTAACCGGAGGAATCACATTATGACCAAATATTATGATCGCAGTGGAATTGAAATCTCCAGCGCAAAAATCCGCTGTGTTGATTCTGTAAAAGGTACTGCGGAATATACTTTTCGTATTGTTTGCGATAAATGCAATGGGCGGGGAGAGCGTAAGCATTTTTATAGAAGTCGCTGTATGGCTTGTAAAGCCACGGGTTACAGCCTCGAAACGACCCGTACTGCTTACACGCTGAATGCGCTGTACCGCATTAATGCGCAAGCTGCCCGCAAAGTGTCAGCATCCCTGCAAGACGAGCGTTTAAGGACTGAAAGCGCCCACAGTTCTGCGTTCACAGCATGGTGCAGGTCTCATCAAAAAATGGTTGATGCAATCACCCAACAATCCAGTAGTAATAATTTTCTGGAAAGCCTTAAGTCTTCTTTAACCCACCAGCGTCAGTTAAGTGATAAGCAGCTGGCAGTTGCCGCCCGCATTTTAGGTATTCATTAATTCAAAGCCCTTTTAATTTAATTTTAAGGTCAATTATTACGGAGGAACTATGATCCATTCATTTAAAGACAGACGGCTTGAAAAGTTCTTCCGTAATGGAAAAACAACGGCAGGTATTCCTTCTGAAATTATTAACGCAATTCTGTGTCGACTTGAAACGCTGGATAATGTCCAGAGTGAGCGGGAGTTATTATCCAACAGCTTGCGTTATGAACGCTTAAGAATGACGTCAAACCGTTATTCCTCCATTCGAGTAAACTCTAAGTATCGATTATTCTTTGAATGGAATGATGGCGCACATAATGTTCATTTGTCTGCACATGACTATAAATCGCTCATCCATTAAGGTTAAAAATGAAGCTATTTTCAATTTCATCCCGGGATACAAGCATGGACGCGATGTTTTATATCCAGGCCAGTACTAAACAACAGGCAAGTTACATATTTAGTACCCTTTCCCCGAAGCCTACTGCGAACTGCCAGCTTACAGATTTGCAGAATGAGACGGTCGTCCCTTCCATAAGCCCTATTTCGCTTTCACTTAACCCCTGGTCGATCAATTCCCAGTCCCGAACCCGGGAACTGCGTATGGCCACGCATGGTCTTAACCTGATCTGTGCAGTCACGGATGAGCATACCCGTCAGATAGTTGACTTTTGCGATAACCTTGGACAGCAGCTTAAGGATCCGGACGACAAAAGCGCCTGGGTTAAGCTCATTAATTCTGAATGCGCTTTGCTTAATTCTCCGCGTCTCTATCCCGTTCTGCTTGAGCCGGATACACCGGCACAATTTGAAATCTTTGTGCCAGCTCCGGAAGATGGAGAACACGACACGGTCATAGCCAGCGTTGTTAAAGAATGTTTCGGAGATGAATGCCGGTACAGAGTAACGGACAAAGCTTTTGCAATGTCGGAAAAGCCAGTCATCAGGCTGGAAGCTCATTTCAATGACAAACGCGAAAAGGTTTTAGAACTGACCTTTTCCTGTTTCAATCTTTCACTCTCAGCGTCCGTGCATGAAAACCAGCTACGTCAGATTTTGTTACTTTGCGAAGACTTTGGCGTAAGGCTTCAGGGTAGAGCAGGGGCATCCTGCCACGTTAATATGCGCAGTGCTTACCGTCGTCTTGCTCATGTTGGCACCGGCTCTCGCCCAGGTGATGACAGTGATGTGCGGGTCTATACCTCGTTAAAAGAAGAAAAAGATGTTAAGAGGCTGCTTGATAAGTCAACCAGGGGAAGTGAGCTTGTACCGGCGAGGCACGGGCAGCAGTTTAACGGGGTCTTAGTGAATGCCACACCCGCATCGGCCACTACTGGTTTCATTTACCTTTCGCATGATTTTCCGGAAGGCCAGTTTATGATGACAGCCGAGGTGTTGCATGTTGGAATTACACCAGGCGGTATTTACTACATTGAAACACTGGACGGTTACCGGTTTATCGTGACAGCGTTTGAGAAGGGATTAATGAACGGTTTGAGGGAGTTTATAGCTGCAAATGAGGAATATTTTAAGTATTACCGCTGGTCTTAGTATCTGAGCTGAAACCGGTAGGCCAGGGAAGGCAACCGGGAAAATGCAATTTAACCTGATCCTATACCTACGACTATCTTTATCCACTTATAATAGCCTCACCAAATTATAATGCCCGATCACCGCATTTGCTTAAACCTCACATATTCTTCTTATGCTTCCCCTGATAATCTACGACCGAAAGACAAAGGAAAGTGAATACGAAATAAGATTTATGAGCACATAAAAGTTACTTTTCCTTGGTGGCACATCACAAACATTGTGGGTTTCATAATCCTTTTTGTTATTTAAAAAGGATGTGTTCAATTCTAATTAAAGGTGGTATTTTTTTTGAAAGTTTGCTGGGAGGTTATTAGCTGGGGGGATGGGTAACAGTATAATAAGTACAGATGAAAAGGAGGTTTTATGAAAGCGTTAGACGTGGTTTCAACTCAACTCAACTTTATTAATCTGTTGGATCAGGCAGGATATGCTCTTTCAGAAATTGTTGTAAAACGCTTCAGTGCTGCACCAGCCTTTAACGAAGGGCACTGGTTGTTCATTGCAGAGCAGGATAACCGCTACATTGAAGTGGTCTGTATTCTCTCTTTAGCTTCAGAAAGCGGAGAGCAGCATATTGATGTTTTTATTAATATGTTCGAAGACCCGATTGATGATGTTATTTCACGAAACATTGAAACCAAAACCTTTGCGACGCTTTATAAATACATTGAACGTATACCTTTTACTCCGGGTGTAAAGAAAGAATTCTTGAGCAGTATTGAGAACATCAATTTTAGTTAATCAAAAACCACAACTTTTTGCCACCAAGTTATTAGGTAATGCTATCAACCTGATATAATTACCTTAACATGAATATGAGCGGAGCCGGGTTATGTCTAATAATACTGAAGTCATTAGCTGTGATTTATTTTCAACTCTATCTTCACTTAATTTTAGCACCGAGGATATTACAGGTTTGACTCCGGCCAACTTTCGAAAGGGAGCTTTCTTACATGCAAAAATTTCTGCTAGCCAGGCCACGCGAGCGACTGATATTTCCATTCAATTACTCACGGATCGTGTTTCAGGTGAAATGAACTACGTAATAGTAATTGGCAGGCACGAAGGACTCCTGCAAAGCGAAGCAATTGACCCAAACGCTGATAAGCAATACCGGGAAAACCGTTATTCTCGCCATTTTATCTCAGTAACCGATGCCAATACCAAAGCCCTGAAAAAAACCTGCAAGGTAATGAAAACATATATCAAAGAGCAGGCATTTAAGCCTAACACCTGGGGGCACAGTTTCATTAAGGGTTGATTTATTCTTGCCCCGGTGAGCCGGGGCAACGCTAAATTAACCTCAAACTGTGCTGGAGGCACAAATGTCTGAAAAACACTTTATCGTTAAAATCCAGAACCGAAACGGCGACCATGAGAATAGCTATGTTCGGTTACTCGTCAGCGATTGTGAGAAAAATGCTTGCCAGACGGCACTCATTTCAGAGTGCCATGGCGAGCTTGAACAGCTGAGTTTTGAAGACGGTGGGGTTTACGACTACAACGGCGAAAATCACTACAGTGTCAGGAGCTGCGTGGAGGTTGCTCCAGAAGACGTTGCAACTTTGCAACGCTTCCTTTAACACCTGCGACATTTGATTAAATATCGGGCGTCCGCTACAGGATGCCCGTGATTTAAACGATTCCTCAAAGATCGCTGTCACTCCTGATAACTGTATTAAGAGCAGGTTTGTGATAGGTTCAGCGTAACAACATTACTGGAATTTTGGTTGCCTTGATGAAGAGCTGCTTTTCTGATTTACCCGTTAAAGACGGCACGTCCGGAACCTGGAAACTGGACACATTCGAAATTACCGCAGATAAGGCGATGAGCCTCGCCCTTCGTGCCGAGTATACAGGTAATACAGACGAGTTTATCCCGCCCGGTAGATATCGGCGTTTGTCCAACGGCTGGGATGTGGTGATGTCCAATACCCCGATGGAGATCAGAACCTGCCAGGATTTTTTAGAGCGAGCCACCGGGCGCGTGCTCATTAATGGTCTTGGTCTGGGGATGGTGCTTCACGCCATTCTTCAAAAAGAAGATGTAACCCATGTAACAGTAATTGAAAAAGAACAGGACGTTATTAACCTCGTTGCGGCCTCGTTTGCAAACGATCCTCGCGTTGAAATTATCCATGCTGATGCAATGATGTATTGCCCACCAGCAGGCGTCACGTACAACGCATGCTGGCACGACATATGGCCAGACTTCGCAACAGCTAACCTCTCACAGATGGATAAGCTGGAAATTAAGTACCGGGACATCTGTGAATGGCAGGGCTCGTGGGGCAGGGAGGAGTGTGAGCAAAAGCACATTGAGTTTCAAAATCTTGGGGCTGATTGAGTACAACTTTTGAAGGTGTCTCCGCTAAAGAAGACTGGGTCTCTTTGCGCATGCCCAGCTGTGCTGCATGACCTGACAAAGCCTATAAATAAACAGATCGGTTTGATTTAGTAATCCCCCTTCCAACCATCAGGCCGATATTTAAACTGCATCTCCATTAAGGATGGCTGATGAGCACGATTTCTACGGATTTAATTGCACGGATCTACGCAGCCTCCGAATTGCCGTTGAGCAACGACGAGCTTTATCGCGAAGTGCAGCGTGAAACTGGCATGTCGGATGCCGAATTGCACGAACTGAAAGAATTTGGGTCAGATAAAACCAGAACCAGCGGCGTCAAACACAAAGTACGCTGGTTTCAGCAGACTCTTCGGCAGGCCGGAGTCATCGAACGCGTTCCAGAAAAACGGGGCGTCTGGAGATACTCCTCTAAGACGAAAACAAACCTACACGAGTCATGGGAAAAGCTCTGTGTTGTCGGTTTCTCAACTTCTCTTGGGGCATCGGTTTTTGGAAACGCCTATGCCTTCTTCAGCAATATCACAGAGCAAATTCATCTTTGCCTGACCTCGCCGCCTTACCTCCTTCGAAATTCAAGAGACTACGGGCATGGCGGGGGGCGTGGCGAGCAGGTTTATATTGACTGGCTTCTGCGTATCCTCGAACCGATCGTGAAACAGCTTGTACCCGGCGCAAGTGTGGCATTGAATATCACTCAAGATAGCTTTAATAGGGGCAGGCCTTCACGTTCTCTGTATCTGGAGCGTCTGACACTGGCATTATGTGACAAGCTGGGGCTTGAGCTCATGGACAGGCTTCAGTGGGTGAATCGCAGTAAGCCCCCATCGCCAACGCACTGGGCATGTAAGCAACGAGTGCAGCTCTGCTCATCGTATGAGCCTGTGCTGTGGTTTACCAATGATGCGAGTAAGGTTCGTTCAAACAACTTACGTGTACTGCAACCGCATTCAGAGCAGCATCTTAAATTGCAGGCAGCAGGCGGTGAAAATCGCACGACCTTTTATGGTGATGGGGCGTACCAGCTTAAAAGCGGATCCTTTGGAAATAAAACAGAAGGAACGATCCCCAAAAATACTTTGTTTTACGGCAATAGCTGCGCTGATACGAGATTTTGCCATTCCATTGCCCGCGAGCTAGGTTTTCCGCTGCATGGTGCAACGTCTCCTACCAGGCTTGCAGCGTTTCTGATTGAGTTTTTGACAGAGCCGGGAGATCTTGTTGTAGATCCCTTCGCTGGCCTGCATAAAGTTCCCATCGCAGCCGAGCGACTTGGCAGACGTTGGCTGGCGACGGACAAAATCATGGAATGGCTGGCGATTTCCCGAAACCTTTTTACGGCCGCACCGGGATATAAGAGTAACCCCATGCTGGACGAGCTCGCCGAACTGTATCGGGCTTAATGCAAGTTAACGGTTTTGATAAAGTGGTTTGAAGCGACAAGCGGTTTATTCATTTTGCATTGTTTCTACCATAAAATGACAATATTAACGGCTTAGCATACGCCGCAGAGATAATTAGGGTGCCATTCATTTCCGGTTGTCTGTATTAACGAGTGTATTCAATATTCACTTGTTTCTCCGATATAGACCCAACAAAAAAAACTGATGGTTGTGATACAGAACTTGTTGAATTAACATCCGGTACATTAACTATATTGGTAATTTAGACGGTTTCTAAATTAAAGGTGGACAGATATGAAGTCAGATACAGAAATGGTTTCTCCTATCGAGTTGCACATTGGCGATCATGTCCAGCGGCATGGTGCTTTATTTGAGGTTATGCATATTGTTGAATCCGAATGCGATATTCCCGGCGGCATCCGGGTAGCAGCATGCATTTCACGGGTTATCGGTGACGTTACGGGCAATATTCCTCGTGGTTGGCTGGAAACACCGAAGCGTATGGCTGAGCGAGGAGTTAAGTGGGCGACGAGTCTGCCTGAGGGGCTTTACTTTAACATCCAGGGGAACGCACATGCGAAAGTAAGCCGGGTTATTCGTAATGTGACTAATTGAAACTTTTTTCTGAATTGCGGTGTAAAAGTTACTTTTCACCGCATCGTTTTCCCTAACTACTAAATCAGAGCTTCTCTGAAATAAGCGGATTTAACCGCTAGCGATTTATTCAGGCCATTTTATTCTAATCATTATCCTACACTTCAAAAATATTCATTATTTTTTCTTCTGACCTATTAGCCAGAATTCTCGATTCGGTATCATTTACTTACGGTAAATCTTTTGAAAACGAGGTAAATGGCATGCATTCTCAGGATCCTATCACGAAATTAACCCAGACGTTGCAACGCGACGATGGTTCTCAGGTTCGTATTGTAGCGCAGCGGGGATATGGAAGTGGGCTTACAGCCTCGCTTGATGTGTACGTTCTCCGTCGTGATTCCTCTGAAAGCAACTGGTCACTGTGCGGAAAAGATCCTCACCCAGAGTGGAGAAAGATGTCAGTAGATGAGTATCAGAAATTTGGACGCTCTGAAATGCTGCGTTATGCCACACCAGGTGAAATTCTCAGGGTGGCATCCGCTATTGGCCAGCCAATGAGCTTCCTCGATGGCAACCCTGCGTTTTAGCCCGAACCCTGGCGACGCCTTTTAAACCGGCGTCATTCTTTTTACGAGCAACAGACGGAGAAAAAATGAATCTGAACGAACGAAGCACGAGCGCAGCAACGCCAGATTTGAGCCGACTTTATCTCATTTCCGGGCGCATTATGTTTGATGATGATGATCAGGCCTACCTGGTCGAAGCCGACTCCCCTGGTGATGCAGAGGAGGCTTTCCGGCATCATATTGCTGACAGTGCCGACGACTTAGAAAAGGTGATTATAGTTTCCTCTACAAGTTTCGCTTCAGCTCACAGCAGTCGCGTAATTTGTCGGCCTGCCGTGAAGTAATTTCAACTTCCAATGATATTTCCCTCTTTATAAAAGCCGCCGTCTGGCGGTTTTTATTTGCAAAAATGAATATTAATCCTGAATGATATTAATTTAAGATGAGGTAGTGTTCATATTCTTCTTCTTAATATTTTTTCTAAAAAAACGCCTTCAGGTTATTAGTTGGTATTAGTGTATTTGTTATGATCTTCTCATCAAATACATTAATTAAATAATCAAGGAGTCAACTGTGGCAGATAATTATACTCAGGCGTCGTTTATTATTCCCTGCACTCAGGAGCAGGCAAAAATGGCACAAGAAGCAATCACATTCGTTACCGAAGCAGAAATTGCAGAAGGTGAGCGTTTGCTTGATAAGCCACTGACAGATTGTTCTCTGACTGAGAAGCTGATCCTCAGTATTATCGAGAACCACCCTGAGTATGACCCTTCTGAGCCGAGCTTTGGGCAACCATCCTGCCCAGACTGCAATTATGAACTGTTGTTCGCAACAGAAGTTACCAGCAGTGGGCTGGCAGTTTTTCATGGAGAGACCATTGATCTTGACCATGCAATTTGCCTCACAACTGCCGTGCTGTCGGTATTCGACCTCTCGGAAATGGTAACAATTACTGCTGCATTTACATGCAGTAAAAGCCGGACAGATGAATTTGGGGGTATGACTATTCTGGTCACAAAGGATACCCACTATTACCAGGATGGCTGTCAGTTTTCTCGTCTCATGAATGAGGCTCACAAAGCCGGTATCCAGTATGCTCTGTGTAAAGTGACGCATTACCACGGTGAGAGCAGCTATGTGGCAAGCTATGTCCTGAGCTGCGACGTAGCGGATTCAGCCCAGGAGGTCGTTAACAAACGACTGAAGGCATGTGCCGGAAAAGAGCCAGAAGACGGAATCTATATTCTGTGTGAAGAAGACAACACTAGTCTTTCGGTCGAACTCGTTACAGAACTGTCTCCGCTCGATTACGACAAGCTGAGCAAGCTTCTCCCTTCCCTTGACACCCTTTGCGGCGCTTAAGCCTGCCAATTACCGTAGCCACCGGTTTCCCCGGTGGCCTGGAGCCTGCCATGACCAATAAATTCATAGTTTCTACCGTTGATTGTATCAATGAATTTGCAAGTGACGTTCCGCAGAGTGTTTCCTTACGGATAGATACAATGCTTGAACAGCGTATCCGCAAATTGGCGGCATACGTGAAAGAAAACGATCTTCATTTAACTGAGTTTTACTTCTATGACGCTAACTGGTCATTTTGTGGTGAAGATGAAATTCAAGAAATAAAAGACATGGATGAATATAAGCATAGCGACAGCATAAAGCAGGAAGCGATGCTGCGGGAAGTAATGCCATCAGCACGTACGGAATGCCCGGTTATTAGGGTGATGAAAGATTCATTTCAGCTTTCAGCTCTACCACGCCATTGTGGTGATGACATGACTCTTAACACTCCTTTTATTCCGCTGTCTGAGTTGAAAACAAATAATACGGCATTTATTACGCCGCCAACCTATAACTAATAGCTGTGCCGGGTGATTAAATTACAATGGATTATTTTTATATATATTGACATTAAATCCGCGTGATTTTGATTTAATATAATTTCGCTAAATGGTTGCGCTGTAGTTATTTTAAAGTTCTAATAATATCAGTGATGCAGCATATACCGTGGTTCAGGAAAATATATGTTTATTGAAAAAAGCGACTCATTCCTTGAATTATCCTCAGAAGTTATTTTTCCTGAGGCGGCTAATGCTGCCATTTTGAAACATGATAAATGGGCGGATGTTTGGGAGACCCTGACAACCGATGCCGATCTGAACTATACCGATGAAAAGGAGACTGTGAGTCTTTCTTCTCTGGTCATGTCAGCCACATCTGCTATTTATCAGGCTATTACGGACGGCTGGACAATGTGCGTGGGATACAGTGGCGGCAAAGACTCCCATTCTCTTCTGCACCTGTTTCTGATGGCATTGATCAGGGCAGTACGTAACGGCACAAATATCAGCGAACATCATTTCATTCAGATGTCCGATACGCTGATCGAAAACCCTGAGATGCACTATCAGGCTTCACAGGTTCTCAACCAGCTCAGAATGTTCATTGCTGAACACCAGCTACCGGTCACAGTCCTTGTCGCCCGACCGTCTCTTACGCAGAGCTGGGTCGGCCGCATTCTGACTGGGCGCGGACTTCCGACCTGGACTAATTCTTCTACCCGACAGTGCTCAACCGACTACAAAATCGCGCCCCTGCGCCAGGCCAAAGCTCGTTACCTGAAAAACGCCCCGGCATCCGTTCGAAGCAGGGTATGCCTGATGCTGGGCTCCAGGGATGATGAAAGTGCCCGAAGGGCCGGAAATATCCTCAAAATGGGAGGGCAGGCGAGGAAAGTAACCCTGACTGAGCACGGTGGTGAACTCTATCCGGTAAAGGAGTGGCGCACTCAGGACATCTGGTCTTTTCTGATGGCCTGTGGTTCCGAATCACGCTTCCCTTTACCAAGCTTTATGCCGGATAACTTCAGCCTGGCAACGCTTTATAAAGACGCCACCGGGGAGTGTATCTGGTCGCCGGAGAAACCCACTCGAACATCAGCTTGTGGGGCTCGTTTTGCACAGCAGTAGGGGTTGACCATTCAATGGAAACGCTCCTTCGAACTGACCCGGAGAAATACGGTTATCAGGCTGGCCTGAGTCGTCTTCAGCGATTTCTTTCTAAGATCCAGTACGACTGGAGCCTGCGGGATTATATCGGTCGTAAAGTGTTCGAAGGCGGATATGTGCGTCTTCAACCCAATATCTTTTCTTCGTCCCTGACTGAACGTCTTTTTCATGCCTGTTGCAGCCTTGATTATGTTGAAGCAAGACGTGCGGCAGAGCATCGCAGAAAGCTACTTTCCGGCGAGGTTGACGATACGGCTTATAACCGTCGTATGGCTGAGCCACAATTTCGGCTTGTACAGGAAGCAAACGTGATCCACGTTGATTTCCTCTGGTCGTTGCACTGTTTCAACCCTCGCCCGTTTCGGGCAATTGAGATCTATCGCAGGGTCTGGGAAGAGGCCGATCTGGACCTTCTTGAGGATGAGCCTGACATGCAGCCTGTGCCCCGTACACCAATGCCAGCTCCACTCTGGATGAAACTGCCCGGAGGCCGGTTCGGTACAGCTTATGATGGACTGACTGATACGTTGCCGCTGATGACCTATTTTGACGGGCAGGCTGACCCCAGGGCTTCACGTAGCCTAAAGACCGGAGAGAGCAGTTCTGTCGTCGTGGCATTCGAGGAAGAGGATGAGCTGACTGTTGAAGAAGATACGGCGTCCTGGATTATCTGGCATGAATACGACGGGTTACGCCAGCGCATCGCTGACGGTGAGTTTACTCCAACGACTGCTGCTCAGTATCTTCTTCGTTATGGCGCGGTCCGAATTTCAAAAGGCAAGGGCGCTGTCTATCATCGTCTCGCACAACGGGGACAAACCTTTTCCCGCCTGGGGATAGGCGACAGAGTGTCGCTTCCAGAGCTGGTTGCCAGTCGGCGTTTTAAAATACTCAGTGATTCTGCATACCGTCAGGTTGTAGCCCGGAAATTGCGTGGACAGATAAAAAAGTTCAGATTCTGGGCATGCGTAGCTGCCTGTGTTCAGTTGCACGTACACAACAAGACGGCACTCGGAGAAAGAATTTTAACGTTACTCGAAGGTGAGAGGGAACAGCAACAAGGTGCGATCCAGGCGAAGCTGAAGGCGGGAATGATGGATGCAGTTCTAACTCTGTGTAACCAGCGACTCCGGGTGAAAGAAAATACTAACCAGCCAGAGGAGTTCCGCTATTACCGTGCCGTAAGAGCTCGTTTCATGCGCCATTTATCTGAATGCCTTAAGCCAGAAAATGGCGGCGTTATCCGTGACGTTATCTGGGAACTGAGGGTGCTGAGCAGTGCTCACGGTACGACCAAAACAGGTTTTTACTATGTCGATAGCAATCGCCCGACAGCGAAAGGACTGTTAAACCGCCTTCTGATGAGGATGGTCAAGCAGGTCGTATAAGCGTCTGAAACGCGAAACACACGAAAATGGAGGGGTTATACAAAAAAAACTTAGCTTTGATCGTGATGTAATGTGGACATCATGTCCAAGCGTTGCTGCATCCAGAAAAGTAACTTTAATCCTGTTGATACAGCCCTTGCATTACCTGTTTACGCATAGCGTGGAAACGTTCTAATTAAACCAGACGAATATAAATTTAAATTAATTCACTCACCCCCGGAATCGGGGAACTAAACAAAAGGATCATCAATGCAAAATCAAAATACACCCGCTCAGGAAAAACACACCGTATACCTTTTTAATGCCGAACATGCTGACAAGACAGCCGCCAAGCAAGCCGGGAAACTCTTCACGCTGGACATTGAACACCCAATGACCCTCAACGATCTCTCGCTGCTGTGTGAGTCGGTCGCGGACGCTGTGGGAGCACCTGGCGGAATTAAATATGAAATCACAACAGAGCCTAATGGGGTTCAGGAGGAATACTGAATCAGTGTGGTGTGAGTCCATTTTAATTTGACGTTTCATGAGTTCTATCGAGAGGCTGAAGTATGACTTTGAAAATGGAAAGTTCCCGGACTTCCAAGCCTGAGGGGCCATTTGTATTAATCACTTTTGAGGGGGACGAATTTCTTTTTGATGACAGACATAATGTCGTCAAGATAAATGGCAGGCCTAAAAAAATGGATGTAAAGCGAAATTATTTTGAGTCCGATCTGGGAGAAGGGAAAGCGAAATACTGGACTTTAAATATCGAAGAGGCTCATCGGTTCAATTCGATTGATGAAGCGACAGAACAACTTTGTAAACTGAGTCGCCCTCATCTGATCAAAATTCGCAAAGTTGAGGGGGTATCTGAATGACCAAAGAGATGTTTTTACGCATTTTAAATGAGGCACAGGCTCGTGTGGATAACGATTCGCTTCCGCTTGATGTTCGTATCCGGTCACGCACCACGGTAAATGATTGCGTCATCCGGGCAGATAAAGAGGGGTGGCCTATTGAGTATAAACAGAAGGTCTGGGTAGATGCAGTCAGTGGCTGTTATCTTTAGCGGTTACTTAAGCCAGTTCCTGTGCCCGTGAGCTTAGTAAAGGCGGAAAATGATATGGTCAAGGTGATAAATATCAACGGGAATTTAGTTGAATTACCTGAGCCCTCAGCAAAGTTATCCAAAGCTGAATCACCTGATGGTAGGTTCTCAAAACCTAAAAATAAGATCTCTAAAATACAGCGAGCTGAGCTGCGAATGAAATTTGGGGGGCGTTGTGCCTATTGTGGTTGCAAGCTTCCTGAAAAAGGGTGGCATGCCGATCATGTTGAGCCTGTTCGACGCGACTTTGAACTGGTGAGAGCCCCTGTCGGCAGCGGCGTAACTCATGTTGCCCGAAGTACGGGTAAGGTTATGCACCCTGAACTGCATGCTATAGAAAACTTATTTCCATCATGCGCCCCCTGCAACCTTTTTAAAGGAGCTTTTAGTGTTGAAGGAATGAGAAAAGAAATTACCAAACAGGTTGAACGGGCTCGCGCATATAGCGTGAATTTCCGTACCGCAGAACGTTTTGGGTTGCTTCATATTGTAGAAAAACCGGTCGTCTTCTGGTTTGAGCAGTATAACGAACAGAAACAAAACGAATAATTTCTGTGAAACATAAAAGAAGTTAATCAGCAGTGGTTTACTAATTAAAGAGTGATTTAAATATTTTGATGCTGCTGAGGAGCTGCCTGGTATATCCTTCAAAGGAGAAAATGATGTATCTGCATCTTGTGCCCCGTATTCTTCACCATATGAAAAACAAGTGTACTCTCGTGTCAGTTTCTGTACCTGAATTGTCACTTGAGCTTAAAGCTGATTCGCTGGTGGCAATGAAACCTTATCCCAACAAGTCCTACCACGTTGTCATGTTGAAGGGGCGACGTGCATTAAATGGCTTTCTGGTAAAAAGCCCACGGACTTTAACTGAGTTCACAATGATAACAATCTGGGAAATTGAAGGCTTTGGAAAAATTAGTCATACCGTAAAAACGCTCGTTCAGGACAAAGACTATGACTTGGTCTCCCATGATGTCCTTTTGGCACATGCATACCATCAGAGGGAGGAAGAATTGGGGTACCGTGTACATCCATCCTATGACAGTCTAGCTCCCGTCGATTTTGAACCAACAATGCAGTCAAGGTACATAAAGGAATCCGATCTTTCCCACGACGTATGGGAAACCTATTCATGGGGGGAATTGCTGCGTTCGCGTGAAGAGACATTTCTGGCGATGACCATGTCATCTGCTCGTTTAAGCCATCCAGCATTCATCAGAGGAAACCGACTTCCTCAAACTGACCAGGCCATCATTATCAGTTCGTAACGACCTTTTATTCTTTTTGATGCCAGGCGAGTCTCCTTTTGCCTGGCCACTTTGATTTATTGCCTGGGAGTAACCTATGGATGAGCAAGATATTCTCCGCGTTATAAACGGCCGTGAGATTGATGCTTCTGACCTCCTGGAAGAAGCTATGCCGAACGCAGCCCGACGCTTTTATCGTTTAACTAACAGCATGAACAAATTGCTTTAGGAGGTCAGGGAGCACTTTCCTGACGCGATGTATTACTCTGCCAGCGGAACGGTAAGCCTGCTGTTGGGGAGCAGCCACGACAACAATGACCATCCGGTTAGAGAAATGGTCGCTGTAAGGTCACCAGATCTAAACATTGAAGGCGGTGATTGGTAGGTCAAGCAGGGGATCTATGTGCACTTCATGTCCTAACTTCATCCAGTGCTGAATTCAGTGCACAGACAGTAGGGGACTTCTCCTTTAATCAGAATGGCAAAGGGTTACGTGAGGATCAGATTCTATTTTTTTGCCTCGAAAACGGATAAACCCAGGTTTTGGCGCTTTAACCGAAAAATCAGCAGAACGGTAAATGATAGGCTGTCATGGATAACCATTTTGAGGCAAAAATGAACGTTTCAACTGACAGCAGCAACATATCGATAGCAGAACTCAAAGAAGAATTTATACCCGGTCTTCTGCTTAATGCTGGGGCAATAAGCCATTACGGCGACTCGGCTTTATCTTCGAAGGCTATGGATAAGTATTCAAATCTTCTGGAGAAAGACGCAGTTACCGCTTTATCAGGAGCCTTGAACCGTATCGTAAGTGCCTTAGCGGAGGCAGATCCACGTTCTATCAGTAGCAATCCATCCTGGTTTTCCCGCTTTACGGGCAAACACCTTGAAAAGCGCGTTCGTTACCAACACGCACGTGAGAAGGTGGAAAATCTTATTAATGAGGGGAACGGATATCTGACACATGTGAATGAGACGCTACTGGCTTTAGAAGAGCTGCTTGAAACATATGTGTCAGAAATCAAACGCCTTAAAATTTTTATCCAGGCAGGCCATGAGTTCCTTAGGGATTCTACCGAAGAAAAAAATAGTGACGATCTAAGCCTTGTCTTCGATAAACCGAGGGAAAGATTTGCCAGACGTTTAGCTAACCTGGCAACACTGCTTGCGTCTCATGAAATGGCCGCCATGCAGATGGAAATCACTCGCGGGACTTGTATAGATATTGCTGACCGCTTTAACGAAACTATAAAAGTCCTGGTTCCAGTATGGCGGCAACACACACTTTCGCTGTTATCAGTAAATAACACTGACCCTACGATTGTTAGAAAAGCTAATCAGGCCCACGAGGCTCTTCTAAAAAGCCTGCGACAAAATTTAGAGGGATTCCAAAAATGATTAATAATTTGACCACCAAAACTGAGGTTGTTGCTTTTACTTTGACTTCCGCTGAACTGGAAAAGTTCGGGCTGAATGAGCAAGATGAACAAGAGATTAAAGCCGTCGCGGAATGCATTAATGCCGATGATCCAGGAACAGTTTATCGTTTTGGCCGGGCAATGGGGGAAAACACTGCTAATTATGCGGATAGCCTGCTTGAGCAAATTCGCAATAAAGATTTAGACGAAGCCGGGAGCAAATTAACTGAAATTATCAACCTTGCAAGAAATGTAAACATCTCGAACTTAACTGAAAGTCGTTCAAATCTGCCAGTTATTGGCCCTTTGTTGGATAAAATCCGCACCCGTGGGAAGAATTTCGCCGCACAGTTTGAATCAACTCGTGAACAAATCGATGCTCTGGTTTCAGAGGTTTCAGTTACACAGAATAGCCTCGGTTCTAATAATATTTCGCTCCAGCAAATGTTTGATGAAGTCGTTAAAGAACACCACTTAACAGGTGTACATATTGCTGCCGGTAAATTAAGGCTGGGAGAATTACAATTAAAAGCAGAAAATCTCAGAGCTAATGTTGGTAACAATCCTGCTAAGTTCCAGGAAGTATCTGATCTGGATACGCTAATTGCTAATTTAGAAAAACGTATTGGCGATTTAGTTGTTTCTCAGCAGTCTGCTATGCAAGTATTGCCAATGGTACGGATTATACAGGCAAATAACCAAAGTCTTATCGACAAGTTTCATAGCGTCAAAGAGGTTACTGTCCCTAATTTCAAGCGTCAGTTTCTGTTAGCCATTTCTCTAAATGGACAGCGTAACGCTGTAAATCTTGCCAATGATATCGATAATGCCAACAATGAGTTACTCCGTAGTAATGCAAAATTACTGCATCGCAATGCAGTAGAAACTATGAAAGCAAACCAACGGCTGGTTATTGATATAAGCACCCTTAAAGAGGTGCAGGATACGCTTATCCAGACGGTTGGCGATGTTGTTAAAATCCAGAGAGAAGGGGCTATTAAGCTCAGGGAAACAGAAAAACAGGTTCTTGCCATGCGTGAGAATTTGCGCACCCGACTGACACAAAAAGGGGTAGATCATGGTGCGTAACCTTAAGAGTAGTGACGATTTTTCCCGTGAACTGTCATTTCTTTTTCACCGGTCTATAAAGATTAGAAATTCAGGTTTCGCGATATTTGGTGCGGGCCTGCTGATAATGATTTTTGGTCTTTGCTTGTGGTTGCTGTCATTACACCTCTCACCTTCAGTTCTGGACTTTGATATTGATGTGCCCTTGTCATTCTTCAATTCATCTGAAGGTGAAGATAAGTTAGTGGTTTCGGATTTTGGCGATGCATTTGGAGGCTTCCTAACTACATATTCTAAGTTGCTATTAGGGATTATGGGGCTATTAGTAGTTTCTTCAACTGCCTTTAAAATTTTAAAGGGGGAGGAAATAGGTGAGATATTCCCGATGCTTCTAATTGCTGGCGCTTTTCTTATCGGCTTGTCAGTTTTTACATCTGCTTTAGGTTCGGAAGAGACTGATGCCACTTCAGCTTCGACTGTAAAGGTTATCAAGAAATATGTAAAACATGAAAAATACGATAAACTTGTCGCATATTTAAATGATAGTAATTGGCCCTCAGGCGAAGAGGTATCTGTAAACTATTTAAAGGCGCAACTACATATAAAACTCGGCAAGCCAGATGTGAAGTTAACACAGAATGTTGTTAGGGCGTATATGTCTGGTGTATTACAGTCAAATATTCCCGTGAAAGTTCGTTATGCATTGGAAAAGACAGCTTTAGATAAATCCGTCTCACCACTTGCGATTCGTTATGAGCAAAAACGTATGTCTAAATCACATACCTTTTCAAAAGCGTCGGTTAATTGTCTTAAAGTAGGTAGTCCCGTCGCATTCGTTGGCGTTTTGTTCGCTCTTCTTGGTATAAAAATCAGGCGGCGAGTCAGATTCTTAGAATCAAATTGAATGAAAGCCCGGTACGCTGGGCTTTTTTATTCAGTAACTTTTATCAAATATGTAGTAATTTACCGGAATCTGCTTCTCCAGCTTGTTAGCTGAAAAGCTTACTCAAGTATAATAATCTACTTCTGATTATGTTTTTTATGGTTTTATTTTTACACAACTTATTAAGGATACATGATGTGTAACTTTACTCCTGTTCAAATTATTGCTGATTATATACTGAGGTTTCTTAAAAATAATACTGATGCCAAGCTTTATGAGGCAATGCAGCGTCTTGAAAAGAAAATTGGTCAGTTTGTCGCTGATGGGGTTGATGAACATCAATTACGCTCTTCATTAAGCAAAGTCTGTCGATCTCGTTCCAGGGCGGCTCTTAAAGAGGAGTGTGAACAACTCATTCCATAAAAAGAACATCATACGGGAAAGTTACTTTAACGGTGAATGGCTCGCTTCTGGCGGTTTAAGTTGACGGCCATTCCTACCATAGCCATCATAAAGTATGATTAGCATTCGAGTGTGGCACTACTAATTTTAATGGGCTACGCATTCAGTCTCCACCTCTCTAACTATAAAGGTTCTTTTCATGTCCAATAGCTTCGATAAGCCGCAAACGCTCCCGGTACATAATTCTGATGCCGAACCCTTTTTTCCGAAAAACCTTGGTCCATTTATCGAGCAGGTATCCGGAAGGGATCTGGCAATGCTCACAGAATCAGAGAAGGAAAAACTTGCGCACCTGATCAGAACTGGGCGTAAATATGGAGTTTCTGTCGCTATCGTTCCTGATACAGATTCTGCTGAGCTTCATGAATTACTGTCTAATGCCGATTCCATTGAAAGGCAGTTTTCCATCTATGAACGCATCCAGACGAAGATTGCGTTCACGCGGTGTCAGGAAGCATAAACAAAGTGAGAAATACAACTACGTGGTATGACGTAGAACATATTGAAATCACCACAGGCGAGCGAGGCGGCAGGATATGGGTGCTGAAGCTCTCCTGTGGCCATACAGTATTTCGCCGAATACCTCCTATACGTCTTCATAACCTCACAGCTTTTTCTCTGCGGGAGCCCCCAGAAAAATGTCGGTGCTCTCTTTGCAATTCAAGTCCATAATAAAGCCTTTTTAAAGGCCACAAACTGCATATCACTGGATAAATCATCCTCTACAGCGTTCATTCTTAAACGCAAAATTTATATTTCATTCATTCTATTTTAAAAGCGTTATAAAAGACGGAATCCTATTTAGTCTGTTTGATGCTTAAATCATCTTCAGTGCCTTTTATCTTTTACCCAGCGACTTTAACATTAACCTGAGCAGAAAACTTGTTTTCAAACTAAGTTCGAAAACTTTCTGCTCAGGTTATTAGCCGGGTAAGCCACTTTGTTATATTTGTTTCATGTTAACAGAGGAGGCGATATGCAAATTGAAAAGGTGATGTCATTACTTGAAGTGCTTTCAAGCTGGCTTGAAGATAACATCAATATGGATTCTGAAATTATCTTTGATAATGACGAAGATAATACCAACTCAGAAATTCTGTATCCTGCTGTAGAAAAGGCTAATGCCGTTTTGCGCAAAATGGCATCTTTATCTTCAGATTCTGTTCATGCAATTCGACAGCGCTTGCAGCTTGCCGTAGAAGGCAAAGCTGAATTGTCCCTCAAGGATGTGGGAGAGCTTCTGCTGGCAACAAAGTATCTGATGTTGTCCACTGAAGAGGGAGAGTAAGCCTGTGACCACTCTCGTATTTGAAATGGCAGATATCAATAAACTGATCGAAGAAATTCGCACCGCAAAAACGTTTTCGGTCACCCCAGATCAGATCTATGACCCGGCATGCTATCCGGGGGGAGCCCTCCTTAACGCTGAGGGACAGACTGAAGAAGAGGCGCGTAAAGCTGGTAGGGTTTTCTTTCCCTCATCCTCAAAAATTGCCAGCACACATCTGGTGCCAAAAGTGCTTCTCGCGCACAGTCATGGTGTATACCTGATCACTAATGCTGAGCTTGAGGGCTCTCCCGCATCCCGCGATACTGTGGCTTACGCCCAGGGGATGAATCCAAAACTGGATGAGGACTGGGATTACGCTTGTGATGCCGCTTTGGGTGGGTCTGATTGTAGCTATACCATTCCCGTTGAGTGGCTGGAGTTAGCGGTAGAGCAGGGTTTTCAGGAGTTTCGACTTCGAATGAGTGAAACCAATATCAAACTTGTCAGCAAATAGTATGTCCTTGCTGTATCCAGTCAAACATTGTCCGCCAGTCGAGCTGCTGGCGGATTGTTTTATATAAGGCCGGGAAGGTATGTCAGGTTTAAGCAGTTCCGCCCAGAAGCTTACAAGGGCGCAGATTTACGTGTTAAGACGGATGGCATCCGGCACGATCTATGATATCTCTGGCAATTTCAGACGGGCCAGAGAACGGCGTACGTTTATGGGGAATCCTGATGATGTGACGTGCAGGAGCTCTCCGGTCCTGTTCCGGCTGGGCCTCGTGGAGTTATGCCAGCCAGTAAGGCATCTGGAGCCAGGTTTATACTATCGGCTCAAGTTGAGCTCCTCAGGGCATGAAGCTCTTAAGGCGAACGCACACCTCTAACATTTGAGATAGTTCGTTCGCAGCCAGGAAAGTAACTTTCATCTCAAGTGTGACCCTTACTACCTCATTTATGAGTAAAACCCCCCTCTGATATGTCGAAAATGCTCATTTATACGAAAATAGTTTCTCTTCAGGTGTGATGTAATTACTGAGAATTCTCCCTGAATGGAAGGCAACCGATGAAAATGTTTTTTACCCCTTATGTTCGTATCGTTTTCTATTTTTGCGCATTGATTTTTATTGTTTACAGTTTCAGTGATTTTTTCCAGGGCGTCCCTGACAGCACCTTCTTCAGTGCGGTCATCACGCTACTTGTTATCGGAACCATTGTTGCCCGGCATCTGGATCGCAAAAAATCTCTCAAATATACTTCACAGATTTAAGTTTCCACTCAGGCCACTCTCGGGTGGCTTTTATAATTTAATAAGGACCGGTTCATGCATAACCACGAAATTCAGACCATTGCTATATTTAGTGCCCAGTATAAAAACATCGAAGATGCTGAAAATGCAGGTGCTTTATATTCAGTAGATATTGAATATCCGATGACACTAAATGATTTATCGCGGCTTTGCGACTCTATTGCCGAAGCAGTAGGTGTGCCTGGCGGCGTCAAATACCAGTTCGTGTCCCAGCCGGAAGCGCATGAAACCAGCTTCTGATAACCAGTAACCAAACTGCCTAAAAGCAGGTGCAAAGCCATGAAACAAACAAAGTCTTCTATGTCACGTATTGTGCAGCTGTACGACGGGAGCCGATACGGAAACTGCGAGCAGGCTGATAACGAAGGAGAGCTTTTTACGGTGGTGTTGAATAAGCCTTCGCAGATCGATGACATCCGTAAAATCGTAGACACAACCGCCGAAGTACTTGGCAAAGCTTTGCCAGTACTCCTCTTTTAAAGCTTACATCCGTGAAGGATAATTACGGTCTTACTACTTTCAGTTTTTCATTCCAGTGCCGTCCATTTTAATTTATCGATTTTAAGCGGTCGGCGCTATTTCATTGTTTCTTTTCCGACTGTAATTCCTTATATATAGGAATATTTCAAAGAATTTATCTCAGGTTATTTGTGGCGTGGTGCCAGTTGTTATAATGATTCCACATAATCTGGAGAGTCAATCATGATCACATCTCTAATGAATTTCCGCGATTTAACCGGAGAGGCAGTCATCCAGGCGCGGCAATGCGTTATTAATGCTGAGATCGAAGCGGCCCGGGAAAAGGTAATTCATGCTCGTTCGTTATTCAAAGCGGGTATACATAATGTTGTAAACGGTAGTTCTGGCATTAAGGCTGCGGCAGCACATTTTCTGGTGATAAAACGTTTACAGACTGACACTCGGTATCTGGACGCGGTTATCACTGATAACCTTTGCATGTTTTCTCCTGAGGGTTATCTGTATCTGTTTATGCAACAACGTTATTTCCTATAAAACAATGGGTTAGGTAAGTATCTTTCCATTAAAAACATTAAAAAGGTGACTTGATGAAACCATTTGGACTTGCCGGAAAACCCCGGCCCGAACCTTGCGGCTGCTGCTGGTATACCCGTGAGGACTGCCCTTACGTCAGCGCAAAACAGATCTATCGCCGCAGGCAGCGCAAGGCAGAACGCCAGCGTCAGCGCAGCACCATTGTGATGGCCGTTTCTGAATTTCGCTGACCTCTTCTGGAAATATCATTTTTTCTCCAGAAGAATTTTAAAATAAAGGGAAATCTTTTCACGGGTATCTGATGTTTATTGTTTATGGTAAATTGCGCCACATTAATTGTTTGTGGCGCAGTTCGTGATGGCTTAAGGATATAATATGAAAATCAGCCAGCTGGAATCCGGGATGCAGGTTTGGTCTGTAACCCGTACCAAAATGGGAAATACCACCATTTCAACGGTCATTGTCCACCCCGTTGTCATTATTGAAATTCATGATAACCATGTGATTGCTCGCTGGAACGGCAATGCACCACGTCGGTTTGGAGAAACGGCTATCAGGGGCTGGAAGAAGGAGAAGCCACTGCTTGTCCGTGAGCCTTTCGGAAATGTTCGTCTGGCCACCCGGGCTGAAAAAACCGCTATGCAGGAAAAAGAGTAATACCCCCTTTTAGCACCCACAATTTCACCGTCCATCTGCCTTTAACCTTGCCTGTTATTAACGGAATCCTTTCTGACTGGGCGGATCCCACGCATAACCTGAACTGTTGGCTAACCGTCTTACAGCCAAATTCCCTCCTTTATCTGGCAGGAGTGCGTCCGTGAGCTCTGTATGATCTACGTGTTTGTTAAGTAGAGCACATAACAGGAGTGGGGTATGACTGAATTAAATAAAAGCCCGTCCGGTTTTTCCGGAGCTGATGTCAGTAAAGAACAGGCTGCCATAAGGGCACTTGTAGAAAGAGTAGTGACCAACTATCGCAGCCGGACAGCACCTGATCGGGTTCAAAAGGCTTCGGTAGCGTTTAATGGGGGATTAATCCTGACCCTGATGCTGGCCTTGACGCTATTGGGCTACCTTGTGGCGGAATTGCTCAGGGGGTATGTTGCGGATAGTTCACCCTATGTGCCCGGTCTAAGTTATTCGCAATTTTCGATGCTTATGGTCGTTGAGCTGTGTCTATGCTTTCTTGCATGGTTTTTGGTTGTCACAGGGGACTATCCCCGGCCGTGGATATTTCAGGTAGTCCCGATGGAGCAGTACTGGTTCTTTGACGAAGTGGATGACGACGATCTTGCCCGGCTTTCCTGTAACCCTTACATCAAGCGCTGGCTACTTGATGAAATGTCCGGTATTCATCGACTGACCTACACGAGGCTGCATGATCGACTGGAGCGCATCTGTAATATTGCATCCCAT
The DNA here is from genome assembly GCF_045257065.1 of Enterobacter sp. PP-008-ECC_S150. NCBI lineage: Bacteria > Pseudomonadati > Pseudomonadota > Gammaproteobacteria > Enterobacterales > Enterobacteriaceae > Enterobacter > Enterobacter sp. PP-008-ECC_S150. The sequence goes on from NZ_JBJHHG010000023.1 coordinate 72,447, forward strand.
CTCGAATACAGCCGTATTCAGGCACATAAGATTTCCCTAATCAACGGAAGCAGTGCCTCCTGATCCTACCATTGCATCCGGAAATTAAACGGGCAGGAACTGCACTGTATGTTCCGACCCAGCAGCTGCCCGTTACCCTTTTCTTTAGTATAAAATGACTTTCGCCGACAACCGGAAGTGAATCATGTCAAATAAATGAAAAATCAGTAATTTATGTAGGCGGGGTGTTTGGCTGATCAGGGCAGGGTGGTATAATAACGCTGGTGCTGGAGGCTTTTGCCCCAGCCAGCGGTAACACTGTTTGACTGTGGTAAAAGCAGAAAGCCCCGAGTAATTTTTCAATTAACCTGTACTGCACCCATTTTGTTGGACGATGAAATGGAATAGTCCCTGATATGTCAAAGCCAAAATACCCCTTCGAAAAGCGCCTTGAAGTCGTGAATCACTACTTCACAACTGATGATGGTTA